>CAYUBP010000009.1:0-14278 GCA_964443115.1 uncultured Dehalococcoidales bacterium
TCGCTGCCTGGCAAGGATATCGCTCCGGAGCGGTTTGATGCGGCGCGGGATGTCATGAACTATGACATGGTCACCGGCTTTGACCCCTTTGAGTCTCGCCCTGGCTTATAAAAATTATTACCTAGGTGAACTATATGACGAAAATATTACGGCTGGTTACCAGCCTTGTTATCCTGCTTGTTGCCCTGTGCGCCGGGTGTAACTCGGGAATTACAGGGATGAACCGGGAGCCGGTTATCTCCGAAATGACTGCCGGCAATGAGTCGGTCAACCCCGGGGGGAGCAGCCAGATAAGCTGTGTTGCCCACGATGCGGACAGGGACGAACTCACCTATACCTGGGAAGCCAGCGGCGGCACCATTTCCGGTGACGGGGCAACGGTTACCTGGACAGCCCCCCAGACATCAAGCGCCTACACCATCAGGGTCACCGTGTCCGACGGCAAGGGCGGTGAGGCAAGCCGTGAGGTAGCCGTGGACGTGCTGGTGCAGGGGAACACCGCACCCTATATCAAGGAAGTGACCACCGACCCGCCACCGCCCCAGTTCTGGGACGACGATATTATTACCCTCACCTGTGTCGCCATTGACCCTGACGCCGGGGATGTAATCGTGAGCTATCACTGGGCGGTGGTTGCCGCTTTGCCGGACAAGTATCCGGACCCGGGGACTATCGTAGGAGATGGGGCTGTCGCCACCTGGACGGCGCCCGATGTGCCTAACAAGGACTCGTTCACGGTCTCAGTCTACTGCGTGGACAGCCGGGGCAACAAGTCACGGACCAAGTTTCTCCCGTACGAGGTATGGTGCGCATGCATCAGGGATTCGGGCGGTGGTCAATAGCCGTGCCGCGGGTTTAGATGGCGCTTGAACAAGCGGAGTATAATATGTATCCTGCCGACCTCAAATATCATGCCGAGCATACCTGGCTTAAACTGGAAGGGAATAGCCGGGGACGGGTTGGCATTACCTACTACGCGCAGGACCTGCTCAAGGATCTTGTCTACGTAGAGCTCCCCGGGACAGGCACCAGCGTCTCCCCTGCCGAGCCCTGCGGCGTCATTGAGTCGCGTAAGGCGACCTTTGACCTCTACAGCCCGGTCAGTGGCGTAGTTGCCGAAATTAACCACTCCGTTGAGACGGAGCCCGGCGTGGTCAACCGTGACCCCTACGGCAGTGGCTGGATGATTGTCGTTGAGCTTGACGACCCTGCCGAGATTGGCTCGCTTATGTCCGCCGGGGAATACCGTGATTTAATTCTGAATAAGTAATCTTCTTCCCCAGGCGAATTAAGCTGTCAGGAGGAATACAGCAAGAGGCTTGCCTTATCACTCCAAAAAGCAGAACCGGAAACTATGAAGACCGGTTCTCATTTTTTAGCATGGATATGGAACAGCGGGATGTAGTGGTAATTGGCGGCGGGCCTGCCGGCTACGTGGCTGCGATAAGGGCCGCGCAGCTTGGCGCCGGCGTAACCCTGGTTGAAAAGCAGGAACTGGGCGGCGCCTGCCTTAACCGGGCATGCATCCCCACCAAGTTCCTGCTCCGGAGTGTGGAGCTATCCCGGGAAATCAGGGCTGAACGCTACGGTATCATCGCCAGTGAGGCAGGTATTGACCTGGGCAGGCTGCAGAGCGGCAAGAACGCGGTAATATCAGAGCTCAGGAGCGGGCTGGACAGCCTGATGAAGATGCATAAGATTGAGGTTATTGTCGGGAGTGCCAGGCTGGCGCCGTCAAGGCAGGTGGAGATTGAGTCCGGAGCGGGCATTCAGACATTCCAGGCAAGAAAGATTATTATCGCTACCGGTTCCACGCCGCAGTCTTTACCTGTCCCCGGGGCTGATGCCCCGGATATTCTTGACTCCACGAAGATTCTCAGCCTGGGGCATATCCCGGCTAGCCTGGTAATGGTCGGCGGGGGTGTGGTCGGGGTGGAGCTGGCGACTATTCTCGCCGGTCTGGGCTGCAAGGTCAGCCTGGTGGAGATAATGCCCCACGTCCTTCCCGGCGAAGATGCCCAGCTTATCGCCATCCTGGAACGGGCGCTGAAAAGGGACGGCATTCAAATATATACCGGGGCAACGGTTGCCGGAATTGAAGATACCGGCAGCGGCAAACGGGTTATCATATTTACTAAACAGGGAGAGAAGGGACTGGAGGCGGAAGCGGCGGCCATCGCCGTCGGGCAGAGACCGTTTACCGGTGGTCTCGGTCTGGAGGAGTGCGGGGTAATTATCAGCGATGGCGGTATTCAGACCAACGAGCACATGGAGACCAGCGTCCCCGGTATCTACGCCGCCGGTGATGTTACCGGCAGCTGGATGATGGCTTATGTTGCCATGGCTCAGGGCAGGGCCGCCGCCGAGAACGCTCTGGGCGGGGACTCGGTGGTTGACTACCGGGTTGTGCCCCGGTGCGTCTTCAGTCTTCCCGAGATTGCCAGCGTCGGGCTTACCGAGGAGGAGGCAGCCGGCGGCGGTTACCGGGTGCGCTGCGGCAGGTTCCCGTTCTCAGCGAATTCAATGGCGACCATCATCGGCGAGACCCGGGGCATGGTCAAGATTGTCGCCGAGCAGAAGACAGGCATAATACTTGGCGTCCATATCATTGGCGCCGGCGCCACCAGCCTTATTGCCGAAGCCACCATGGCGATGAGGATGGGGGCATCCGCCGCTGATATTGCAGCGACCATTCATGCCCACCCCACCCTGTCTGAAGCCCTCTGGGAGGCGGCTCTGGACTTCAGCGGTGAGGCGGTACACCGGCAGCAGGTAAAATGATGCAGTGTTCTGCTTACTACCTGGGACTAACCGAATACCGCCAGGCCTATCATCTTCAGGCAGCGCTTGCCCGCCGCCGGATAGACGGGGACATACCGGATACTCTTCTCCTCCTGGAGCACCCGCCGATGATAACCATCGGCAGGTTCGGCAGGCTGGGAAATATCCTCGCTTCCCGGGCACAACTTGAGGCGGAGGGTATATCCCTGGTATTCAGCGACCGGGGCGGCGATGTTACCTATCACGGGCCCGGGCAACTTGTCGGCTACCCGATTATTGACCTCAGACAGCGGGTAAAAGATGTCCGGCGGTATATCAACGACCTGGAGGAGTTAATCATCCAGACGCTGGCGGACTTCGAGATAATTGCCGCCAGAGACCGGAGCCACCCCGGTGTCTGGGTTGGAAACGAGGAGATAGCCGCTATCGGGCTGAAGATTAGGAGATGGGTAAGCATGCACGGCTTTGCCCTGAACGTCAGCCCTAATTTAGAGCATTTCTCGCTCATCAAGCCCTGCGGCTTCACTGATAGGAGAGCTACCTCTATTTCCCGGCTGCTTGGCTGTGATGTGCCTGTGGAGGCAGTCATAGAAAGGCTGCTGGTTTCCTTTTCTGAAGTATTTGACGCGGAATTGGAAAGGTCAGGCATGCCCCTGGGGGCGCTGATTTCCGGTCCTTGCCGGGATGTTGTGCTGGAGATGTCTTAGGAGGAGCTGACGTTCCTCTTTCTTATCTCTCCCTCTCCTTTGAAGGAGAGGGAGAAGGGGGGTGAGGTAGATAACTGCTACAAGCCAGCGACTTCCAGCGTGGTTCAAGCAGAAGCTTCCCGAGCCACAGGCGGTGCGAGCTACCTACGGGCTGCTGGATGACCTGCGCCTGCATACAGTCTGCCAGAGCGCCCGCTGCCCCAATATCGGCAGGTGCTTTGCCCGGAGGACCGCCACCTTTCTTATTCTTGGAGATGTCTGCACCAGGGACTGCACATTCTGTGCTGTGAGCCACGGTACGCCGGCATCAGTAGATGAGAACGAGCCGCAGCGTATATTTGAGGCGGTGGAGCGGCTGGGGCTGGGCTACGCGGTCATCACCTCGGTCACCAGGGATGACCTTGCCGATGGCGGCGCTGCCCAGTTTGCCATGGTGGTCCGCCTGCTTCACCGGCGGGGGGTTAATGTTGAGGTGCTAATCCCCGACTTTCTGGGTTCGGCGGCGGCGCTGAGCAAGGTCGTCGCCGCTCGTCCTGAGGTAATTGGACATAATATTGAGACCGTCCCCCGTCTCTATGCCCGGGTTAGACCGGCGGCGGACTACCGGCGGTCCCTCGCAGTCATCCGTGCTGCAAAAAGGCGGGGGGTAATCACCAAGTCCGGCTTGATGCTGGGGCTGGGAGAGAATCGGGATGAGGTAATCGGCGTAATGAGTGACCTGAGGGCAGCCGGCTGCGACCTGCTGACTATCGGGCAGTATCTGCAGCCGTCTTCCCGCCACCATCCCGTGGTCAGGTTTGTCCCGCCGGAGGAGTTTTCAGAGTATCAGCATATCGGGCAGGACATGGGGTTCGGCGGGGTAGCCAGCGCCCCTCTGGTGCGGAGCTCATTTGAAGCGGCTGCGCTTTACGCCGGGGCTGGTTTGACAAAAGACCTATCGGAGGCTAACATTCTGATAACCCAGGAGTAGAAGGACAGAATTCATGGCGATTATTGCTACCGCCGGTCATATTGACCACGGCAAGTCGGCTCTGGTGAAGGCGCTGACCTCCATTGACCCTGACCGCCTGCCCGAGGAGAAGCAGCGGGAGATGACCATTGACCTCGGTTTTGCCTGGCTGCCCATCGCCTCAGGAGAAGTCGTCGGCATTATTGATGTGCCGGGGCATGAAGATTTTATAGACAGCATGATTGCCGGCGTCGGCGGTATTGACGCCGTAGTCCTGGTTGTGGCTCAGGACGAGGGATGGATGCCCCAGACCGAGGAGCACCGGCAAATCCTGGACCTGCTGGGTATAAAGCGGGGCATAGTTGCCCTGACCAAGATTGACCTGAATGATGACCCGGAGTGGCTGGGGCTGGTGGAGGAGGACATACGCAGCAGGTTGAAAGACACGGGGCTGGCGGATGTGCCAATCGTAAGGGTCAGTGCCCGGCTGGGCACCAATATCCCGGAGTTGAAGCAGAAGATTGAGGAGCTGGCATCCAGGTTACCACCCAAGCGTGATATCGGCAAGCCGCGTCTGTCTATAGACCGCGTCTTCAGCATCAAGGGCAGCGGGGTGGTAATCACCGGCACTCTCATTGACGGGGCGCTGTCCCGGGGCGATGAGGTATACATCTTTCCCGGAGATGCCCAGGCTCGTATCCGGGGGCTTGAAAGCTATAAAGAGAAACGGGACAGGGTGCTACCGGGGACAAGGGTCGCTCTTAACCTGGTTGGGCTGGAGAAAGAAGATATTGAGCGGGGGAATATCATCTTCGGACACAGAGAACAGGTTAAATCAAGCAGGGTTATTGATGTCAGCCTACAGCTTGTTCCCCAGTTGTCCAGCCCGTTAAAAAGCGATGCCGAATACAGGCTATACTTTGGGACGACCGAGACCACGGGACGGATATTGCTGCTCGGTGCGGAAACGCTACAGGCAGGAGAGTCCGGCTTTGCCCAGCTGCGCTTTGGAGAGCGGCTGGCGACACGAATCGGAGACCATTTTATTATAAGGAGGGTCTCTCCGACCGAGACCATCGGCGGCGGCACGGTGCTTGACCCGCTGGCAAGCCGGCACAGGTTCAGGGATATAGCCAGGGTTGTCCTCTTTCTCCAGAGACGGGCAAGCCTGGGGCTGGATGAGCTAATCCTGTCCGAGCTGGACAAGAATAAGTACATTGAGGAGAGCGGGCTTCTGGTCGCCAGCCCATACTCAGCCCCGGAAATAGCAAAGGCGGTAGAGTCGCTGCGGGCAGGGGGAAAGCTGACGAAGATAAATGCCTGGGTAGCTGATTCGGCATACTGGCAGGGGATAATCAAGCAGGCGCTGGAGTTGCTGGCTGACGAGCACCGGCGCCGCCCGCTGGGCAAAGGACTCCCCCAGGCTGAGCTACAGAGCGTCCTGCATCTACCACGGGGGCTATTTGACCATATCATCGCCACGCTGATTGAGACCGGAAGAATCACCCGGAGGGAAGGCAGTATTGCCCTCGCCACGCATAAGCCGTCCCTTTCTTCCGAGCAGAAGCTGGCGGTATCGCAGGTACTGAAGTTCTTTGCGGCAAACCCGGCTGCTGCGCCGACGTGGAAGGAGCTCTTAGCCGTGTTCCCCGGCAGCGAGCCGATAGTGAGGTACATGTGCCAGGAGAACATGCTTGTTGAGCTCTCGGAGGGGGTGCTTTTTGAACGCACTCAGTACGAAGCTGTCAGGAACCGGGTGATTGATTACCTGAGAAGGAATGACTCGCTGACAATACAGGACATGCGGGGTATGTTTGGCTTCAGCCGCAAGTATATAATACCCCTGCTGAATAAGCTGGAAGAGGAGGGCGTCCTGCGGCGCCGCGGCGAGGAGCGGGTACTGGCGAAGCGGAGCATCTGATACAGATATAAGTGAGACTTGAGCTGAAAACGAAGGGAAACAAGCGGGCAGCTACTCTTGAAATAGTCAGGAGCAAAACGTATACTGATGGCGTAATCGCTATTCAGGGAAGGAGAAGGCTCACCATGGCATCAACAGAAAGTAAGTGGCGGAGGACATCGGTAACTATTGTCCCCATGGTGTTTACAGGACTTGTTCTCCTCATGGCTGGCATTGGTAAGGTGTGGGGCGGGCAGGTTGCCGGCGAGACGGAGTTCTTCGACGTCATCTTCAAGTTCGGTTGGGGCCCAACGATGGCTTCGCTTGTGTCCGCTGTCCTGCCGTGGGCTGAGATAGTGCTGGCGCTCATGCTTCTCGCCAAGGTGCTGCCGAGGGTAGCCGCTGTCATCACGCTGCCCATGATTGCTGGATTTATGGCGAGCAATGCCTACGCCATCAGCCAGGGCGTGGCGGAGTTCCCCCAGTGCGGCTACTGTTTCGGAGTGCTCGAGAAATTCCTGGGCAGCCCGACCCCGACCATGTCCCTTTCCATTGACATCGCCATGTTCGTCGCCAGTCTAGTGGTGGTATTCGCCCACCCGGCCCCTTTCTTTAGCCTGCGTCCCAGGGCTGAAGGGACTTCGGCGAAATCGCGGCTGCGCGTGTTTCTGGCTGCCTTGTTCTTGGGGGCGGTCGGCCTTCACCGTTTCTACGTGCGTAAGTGGGGAACGGCGGTGGTGATGCTGGTAGTAACCGGCGTGGCTTTGTGGGGGCTTATAGCCTACGGTACCAATGTGGGCTTGCCGCTGCTGGCGGTAATAGGAAGTTGGGCGGTGGCTGACAGTCTGGTGGCACTGGCCGGAATAGCGGATGACCGCGCCGGCTTGCCGATAAAAAACTGGGAATGGTAACGGAACGATGTGCGTTACGGGACAAGAGGTGCTAAATGAAGGGTGAAGCAAGGAAATGGCTTGGCTCTGGATTACTCGCAGCGATTGTCCTGGCGGTCATGGTTGTGTCTGCTGGCTGCGGCGGCTCGCCGGTGTCTACTCCAACCCCCACTGACAGTCCCAGCGTCACCAGCACTCCATCGGGACCCAACCAGTCGCCGGTTATTGACAGGGTAATGCCAGAATGGACAAATATTGAGAGGGGCAAGAGCGGCCTGATTAAATGTATTGCCCATGACCCCGATGGGGATACGCTGACCTATGACTGGGTGGTGGACCGGGGAAATATATCCGGTAGTGGGGACACCATTGACTATACCGCCCCCCTGTCCTATGTGCATGTAATAGTTACCGTCACGGTAAGGGACGGCAGGGGCGGCAGTATGATAGGCAGCGCCGCTTTTGAGGTGGTCTGCTGCGGATATGCCCAGAAGAACCCGGAATGGGTTGAGTAACCAGGAGAAAGGTCAAAGGAGGTAATATGGACGTCACGGTCTGGGCTGCTCTTTGGGGAGGGGTGGTATCCTTCTTCACACCCTGTGTCCTGCCACTGGTACCGGTCTATTTTGCCAGTCTGGTCGGCGGCGACGTGCTTGAGGCCAGGGATAAAAAGCACCGTCTTACGGTTTTCCTGCACTCCCTCAGCTTCGTTATTGGCTTTGCCCTGGTTTATGTTCTCCTCGGGGCTGGCGCCGGTCTCCTGGGGTTGCAGATTAACACCCATATGAGACTGCTGTACCAGATAGCCGGCAGCGTACTGATTTTCTTCGGTCTCTTCATGCTGCTGTCACTGAAGGTGCCCTGGCTGAACTTTGAAAAGCGCCTGTCCCCTTCCACAGGGCGTACTACCGGCTATCTCCGCTCGTTTTTGACCGGCGCCCTGTTTACCTTAGCCTGGACGGCGTGCACCGCTCCCATACTCACCAGTATTCTGAGCCTTGCCATGGTTGAAGCGACGGCGGCGCGCGGCGCTGCCCTGCTGGCGGTCTACTCCCTGGGGCTGGGGCTTCCGTTCCTTGCCATCGGCGCCGCCTTTGATTACCTCCTGCCCCTGGTCAGGCGTATCAATCGTTATACCGTTACCATCTACATCGTCGGCGGCATCCTGCTTATAAGCGTGGGCATACTTATCCTGACCAATAACCTGGGGTGGTTGAGGGATGTGGGGGGCTACTGGCCCTACTTTATTGTCTGGATTTTTGTCGTTGAGAACATACTTATCCTGGTCAACAAGTTCGGTTGGCTGGGTAAGCTGTGGTAAGATAAGCTGGAATTAGGAGGTACTATGAAGATATTTGCAGTGGCTCTGACCGTGGTTCTGGCTCTGGGAATGACGGTAACTGGATGCTCTAACGGAACAGCTACACCCACGCCCACCGCCTCAGGGCTGGAGGTGGGCCCCCAGGTGGGAAAGCTGGCTCCAGATTTCACGCTACAGAACACCGATGGCGATACCGTCACGCTTTCCGAACTGCGCGGCAGCCCGGTGATGATAAACTTCTGGGCTACGTGGTGCGGGCCCTGCGGTGAAGAAATGCCCTATCTCCAGGAGATATATGACATATATACGCCCATGGGGCTGGTATTCCTGTCTGTTGATACCGGGGAGAGCGCTGACAAGGTGCGGGGATACCTGACTGACCGGAGCCTGACCTTCCCGGTGCTTCTGGACTCCGACCAGAAGGTCTCCCTGGATAAGTATGGTCTCCAGTACCTGCCGACCACTGTCCTTATTGATGAGGATGGCATTATCCTTAAAATGCCGTTCGGGGGCTTCCTCAGCCGGCAGCAGATAGAGCAGGAACTGCTCTCACTGGTCTTCCCCGATATCCAGTAGAACGCCACTTTTTAAGAGCAAATAAAGAGTGCCAGGTCAAGAGACCTGGCACTCTTTTGTATCTCGTATAGGTTATTTACGGCTAGCCGCTGGGTAGCTTCTTCCGGCTGGAGCCAATACGAGCCACCAGCTTGCGAATCTTCGCTCCAAGCTCGACCAGACCCCCGGGCAGGAATAGGACCACCAGGATAAACAAGATACCGAAGATGAGGACGCTGACATTGCCCGGGATGGTGGAGAACAGCTCCTTGAGGGCGGCAAAGATGGCAGCAGAAGCGGTGGGCCCAACGATGGTACCTACGCCGCCGATGAAGCCAATCATCAGTGGCTCCAGAGACCAGGTCAGGTTAAACGGTGTGTAGTAGTAATAGCTGGTGAAGTAGAAGGCAAAGATTCCACCGGCAAGCCCGGCGATGAAGGTGGCGATAAAGAGCGACATTACCTTGTATTTGAAGGTGTAAATACCTGAAGATGCTGCTGCCTCTTCGTCCTCGCGGATAGCCACTAGCGCCAGCCCCGGCCTGGACTTTGCCAGCCAGTAGACAGCAAGCACGGTGAGAGCTGACAGCCCCAGGGCAAAGTAGTAGCGGCTCTGGAGGCTATAGGTAGCCAGGTCTTCGGGAGGGAGGAAGCTCACCCCGGGCAGGACACTGCGAATCGTGGTCAGCAGTGCAATCGCCATCCCCAGGGTGCCGATGGCGAAGTAGGCGCCCTTGAGTCTCAGGGTGGGTAAGCCAAGGATAGATGCCAGAGCCACCGAGGCAAGACCTCCGACTACCAGGGCAACCGGAATTGGTATCCCGGTCTCCCAGAGCAGGCGAGTAGCCAGGGCTCCCATTCCAAAAAAGGCCGATTGGCCCATGAGGACCTGGCCGGTGTAGCCAGTCATGATGTTGAAAGCCTGGGCGGTGGTGATATAAAGAAATATCAGAAATAGGGTATTTAGCCAGTAGTCATCTTTAACAACCAGGGGCAGGAGCGCCAGAGCGACAGCAATAGCTCCCCATATTACGAATCTTCCCTTGTACTCCGGCTTTACAACGAGAAAGAGTAACGCCAGGGCGACAATAACGATATTGCCTATAGTGTGCACTTATGTCTCTCCTGCCTTTCTCGCAAACAGTCCCTGTGGCCGGAAAATCAGCACCAGTATGAACAGTACCAAGCCGACCACCTCCCGATACGGTGCGCCGCCGGGTATAATGTAGACGCTGAGTGCCTCAACAACACCGAGCAGTATGCCGGCATACAGGACACCGCTAATACGCCCCATGCCAGCAAGAATAATGATGACCAGCGCTTTCATGGTCCACTGCTGACCGATGCCGGGAGTGATTGAGTAGCCCAGGAGCAGCATGGTGCCGGCAACACCGGCAAGGGCAAGTCCTATGGAGAAGGAAATGAGGTATGTCCGGTTGACATTGACCCCCATTGTCGCCGCTATCTCGTGGTCTTCCGACGTAGCTCTTACTGACTTGCCGAAGTAAGTCCTGGTGAGAAACTGGTTCAGCAGGATGATAAGCAGAACGGCAATGCCCAGACCTATAAGCTGGATGGAGGGCAGCCGCAACCCAAAGATGTCAATCGTCCCTATGGTAATCGGTATCGTTCGCTCGTCACCGGTAAAGTTGAGGATAGTCAGGTTCTGTACCGCCAGCCCCAGGCCGAAGCTGATTAAGAGGGAGTTCCTGATTCTGCCCCCTTCAGGCAGCTTGGCGAGGCTGCCGTAGATGAACTTGTAGAGGAAGGCGCCGATACCGAACAGAATGAGCATCACTATGGGTATTGACAGGAACGGGCCATACGGGGCCTGGTTAAAAGGCCAGATGGATGGAATATCAATGCTCCACGCACCCATGATTTTCACCAGACCGCCACTGAACAGGTAGTAAGTCACATAGCCGCCGAGGATCAGGAGATAGCCGTGAGCGATATTGAGAAACCGCATGACCCCGAAAACAAGACTGAGGCCGACAGCAGCCAGCCCGTACAGGGAGCCAATGAGAATACCGTAGACCAGGCTTTGAGCGATTTCCACCTCTAGGCCTCTCCTTTCGCTGGGCTAACCCCTAGATAGGCTTCTTTGACATGCTCACTGGCGAGCAGAGCACTGGCTTTGTCTTCACCTACCACGCGTCCATTCTCAAGAATATAGCCTCTGTCTGCCACCCCTAGCGCCATGCGGACATTCTGCTCAACCAGAAATACGGTTATACCGCGTGAGTCCCTTATCTCCTTGATTACCCGGAACAGGTTCTGTGACAGAAGCGGTGATAGACCCAGAGAGACCTCATCAATGAGGAGAAGCTTGGGTACAGACATCAGTGCCCTGCCGATAGCCAGCATCTGCTGCTCACCCCCGCTGAGTGTGCCGGCAGCCTGTCTTCTTCTCTCTTTCAGAATGGGGAACACGGTATATATCCATTCCGCAGTCTCATCTATTGTTTTCCTGGCCCGGGAATTAAAGGCACCCATCTCCAGATTCTCCAGGACGCTCATCTGGGAAAACAGCCGCCTGCCCTCGGGAACCATGGCTATGCCCAGCTCCGGCATGGCATGAGGCGGTCTCCTTTCCAGCTGCTCGCCGTTAAAACTCATAGTACCTTTAGCCGGCTTGAGCACCCCGGCTATGGTCTTTATCAGGGTGCTTTTCCCCGCCCCGTTAGGACCGACCAGGGCTGCGATTTCCCCGTCCTGTACGGTTAGGGATGCGTCCCACAGAGCCTGGAGGTCTCCGTAGTAGACGTCTATGCCCTTTACCTCAAGCATGGGTGTGCCCTGCCTCCTCTCCAAGATAAGCCTCAATGACCTGCCGGTTACTGGCTATCTCCCGCGGTGTACCTTCGGCGATTTTTTCACCGACATTAAGCACCATTATCCTGTCTGATATCCCCATCACCGCCCTCATTACGTGCTCAACCACTATTATGGTTATGCCGGAGTCCCTTACTCTCTTTACCAGCTGCATCGCTTCTTCTATCTCCGTCGGATTGAGCCCGGCCATCATCTCATCCAGCAAGAGCAGCTCTGGCTTTGTCCCCAGCGCCCTCGCCAGCTCCAGTCTTTTGCGGGCGGGCAGGGTAAGATTGCGGGCAGCCATAGACTCCATCTTATTCAGCCCTACATACCGGAGAATCTCTTGAGCCTCGGCTTTTACCTGCTCCAGCCCGCGGGCCGGGCTTTTTCCGAAAGCCCTCCCCACCATGGCATTCTGCAGGGTCGTTAGCTGGCCAAAGGGTCTGACTATCTGGAAAGTCCGGGCGATGCCGTTCTGGCATACCTTGTGAGACTTGAGGTTGGTTATGTCTTTGCCCTTGAAGGTGACCTTTCCCTCATTGCTCCGGTAGAAACCGGACACCACGTTGAAAAGGGTGGTCTTCCCCGAGCCGTTGGGGCCGATTAGCCCCAGTATCTCGCCCTGGTTCAGGCTGAATGATACCTTCCTCAGAGCCTGTACCCCGCCAAACGACTTGGAAAGATTTTCTACCTCGAGAATTAGCATTCTTCCTTCTCTCCGCCGTTTCTTATCAAGCTATCCCGTAACTCACGGCTGGCTGGATAACCAGCCGTGAGTCCTCGTGATTGCTCAGCCACTTAACGATTAGCCAGCCGGCTACCCGTTTCTGGCTATTTTCTCTCGCTCCATGTAGGCATGGGGTAGAGGAAGGGAGCGCTTTCGTACTGCTCGTGGAACACCACCTCTGAAATCTGGTTCTGCCACTGCATGATAGCCGCCGGGCAGATACCAACGCCGTTAGCTTCAAATCCGGTTATCATACCCTGTACGGTCATCAGGTTTGAGGTGGTGGTTAAAGCATCCCTTATCTTGGCCGGGTCAAGTGAGCCCGCTCTCTCAATGGCATCGGCGATAATCTGTACGATGGAGTAACCGTTGCCCACAGTGACCGTGGGCAGCTTACCCTCGGTAGCCCGGTAGACTGCTACCAGGTCCTGGTTCCCGGGATACTCAAAGTTCCAGTTCCAGTTGCTGAGGAACAGGGCGTAGTCGCCAAGCGCCCCTAGGTTGCCAGGCCAGAGGCTGGTGGAGGCGCCGCGCCAGAAAACTGCCGCCTTGGGGTTATAGTCAAGCTCCTTCACCTGCTTAATCATGGAAAGGGCAATAACCGGCGTCGGGACTGAGATTACCACCTCGGCACCGGCAGCCTTGGATGCCAGAATGAGGGATGAGAAGTCAAGTGTCATCTCCGAGTACTGGTCATTGACCACAACCTGGTAGCCGTGCGCCCTGGCTACCTCGGGGACTGACGCCTTCAGCTCGTTGCCCCAGTCCGTCTTCTCCGACCAGACAGCTACCTTGGTCGGTCTCTGGGACTCGGGGAGTTCATTAAGGAGGTCAAACAGCATCTCCACACCCGCGTGGGTCTTGACGAAGGGAGAGAACAGGTACTGGTAACCCTGCTCGTGGGCTGATTGGTCGGAGAATGACCCCGCCACAATAGGAATCCTGTTCTTTTCCGCAATACCCGCCGCCGGTGCATTAAGCTCGCTGGAGTAGCTGCCTGCGTAGCAGATTACCTTGTCCCCGCTGGCTAATGCCTCAAGACGGCTGACGGTCTTGGTGGGGTCCGACTCATCATCATAGATTTTTATCTCTACCGGCAGAGAGGTGCCGTACTCACTGACATATATGCCACCCATGGCATTTATATCCCTGACCGCCTGCTCATAGCCGAACCTGAGCTCGTTGCCCCCTGCGGCATAGACTCCGGTAAGAGGTACTGCCGCTCCGAGCTTGATAACCGCCGGCGGTGAGCCGGTGGGCGATGCTCCCGGCGATGAGCCCGGTGATGTCGTCGGCGTCGGCGTTGTCCCGTTACAGGCGCCTACGAAGACCAGCACTGCTGCCAGCATCAACGGCAGGCAGGTGCTACTCAGTAACCTTGCTATCCTGCTTTTGTTCACCCGTATCCTCCTCCTATATGTTTGGTTTCCGACATATCTACCTGCTTGCTACACAGACCGGCTTATGGTTAAGTGCCTGGAGCCAGGTAACCGGCAAGCGGGCAGTTTTAGTGCTCATCGCATAGGTTTTTTCATTCTCTCATATATTCCCGGCACAAGTCAAGCATTAAACTAGTCCCTTTTACGCAATCTTGGTTGTCATTGCGAGCGGAGCGAAGCAATCTCTTTGTA
>CAYUBP010000010.1:0-13936 GCA_964443115.1 uncultured Dehalococcoidales bacterium
TTGCCCCCTGTTTCTTATTTTTATCCAGCTCGTCATTAATATCAAAGCAGTAGCATGTAGGGCAAAGAAGGGTGCAGACACCGCAGCTCAGGCACTTAGCCGCCACGCCCTTCCAGTACTCCTCATCTTCAAAGCAAGCTGCCAGCCTGTCGCCGATACCGTTAACGTCCACTTTCCTGGTTACCTTATTATAGGCGGCGGCTTTTACCTCCTCCGCCCGGGCGTTATCCGCCGCTGTGGCTTCCGCCATGCCCCCAGTCCTGGAAAGAAGCTCTTTACCGGACCCGCTCACCGCTTCAACCAATAGCTCATCCCCGATGTCGGTTAACATTATGTCAACATTGGTTGAGTCCGAGGGACTGCACCCCAGCGAGGTGCAAAAACAGCTATCATAAGGACTGGTGCAGGCAAACCCCACCAGCAGCGTGTTTTTCCTGGATTTAAGATAGTACGGGTCTTCGTAACCATCAGCGAAGACCCTGTCCAGCATCGCCAGGGCGGCGGCATCGCACGGGCGGATGCCAAAGGTGAGACGCTTCTGCCCGTTGCCCGCCGGAAGCTCCAGCTTATAGCTGGTCCTGTCCTTCTGGAAACGGAACATCTCCTCAACGAACGGCAATATATCAGCCTTAGCGGGTACAGTCGTATTACGGTACCACTCCAGGAAGCCGGTATCGCTGCCGTCCCAGGGAGCCATCTTAACAGTGTCGCCTTCTCTTGACGGGGCAAGCACGCTAAACTCTTTGCTCCACTGGCGGAGGAGCACGGCTAGATCACTCTTCTTGACCCTGGGCATCTACCTGATAAACTCCTCGGCGTCTTCAACCTGGTAGTGGGTCATAAGCGGCGCTGCCTCTCTGTCCATCCCCGCCTTGAACTGGAACCGGTTGCCCACTATGTCATACATCTCCCTGGTCAGGTTCCTCAGCGGGATACCCACCGGGCAAGCCCGCTCGCACTCACCGCAGTCAGTGCACCTGCCGGCAACATGAATATTCCTGATTATCTGGAAGATGAGATTGTCCTGCCAGTGCGGGGCGGGAGACACCCACTGCGGCTCTGACTCCTCAACAAAGCACCGCTGGCAATAGCAGGCGGGGCAGACATTGCGGCAGGCATAGCACCGGATGCAGCGGCCCATCTCATTTTCCCAGAACTCCCACCGCTGCTGCGGGGTCATCTCTTTCAGCCGCTCTATTCTTGCATGACTTTCTGCCCTATGGCTCAAAGGAGAAGTGGGCTCACCCAGCAGGATATCATGCTCCTTCGGCGTGGGCAGCTCACAGCTGAGGCAGTTATCATAGAGGACATCGCTTGCCGGGAACTCTTGCTTATTACCATCGGCTGTCACTACAACCCTGTCTCCCTCCCGGACGATGTCGCTAATCTCATCCCGGTCTTTGCCGGCGAGCTTTTCTATCTTGTCCAGGTCTATAATCCCCGAACAGGGGACGCCAAGAATCACCACGTTCTCCCTGGCGACTTTGTTGTCCTGCATCAGCATGACTATGGAGCGGCTATCGCAGCCCTTGGCGACAATCCCCACCCGCCCCTTAAGCTCCAGCAACAACTTCGCCAGATTCCCGCTGATAAACGGGTTGATGACCAAGCGGCTGGTATCGTCCTTGTCCCTCGTTATAAGTGGAGTGGTGGTGAATTTGAGGCTTCCCGGCTCAAAACCGACAATATAATCAACCTTCCCCTCCTCCAACAGCGCCCTTGCCTCTTTGCGCAGTCTTTCTTCCTGTTCCATGGGCTAATCAAACAACCGGTTGGGACCGGCTTCTTTCACTTCCTTTGCCATCTCCTTAACCACACCAGCGAACTTGCCTCCCTCCGAGGCGGAGACCCAGCTTGCCTGGAACCGTGACGGTTCAACACCAAGGTACTCCAGAAAGTCCTTGGTAATCGCCATCCTCCGCCGGGCGCGGTAGTTTCCCGTCTGGTAATGACAGTCACCGGGGTGGCAACCAGAGACCAGCACGCCGTCTGCGCCCAGACGGAGCGCCTTCATGATAAACAGGGGGTCCACCCGTCCCGAGCAGGGGACTTTGACAATCCTGATATTGGGTGGATATTTTGTACGGCTGGTTCCAGCCAGGTCAGCGCCGGCGTAGCTACACCATTTGCACAGGAAACCGACCAGCTTCGGTTCCCATTCCTGAGCCTGTTCCAAACGTTCCTCCGGAGAATATAATACCCTTCCACTGAGATTATACCATAGCTGCAGACAGACTTCTAATCTAGTTCATAAACACTATTCCCCTATCCTCTTCCCCCTGCAAGGGAAGATTCTTCTTATGCTGGAATAACGCCCCCTCTTTAACACCCGACTATTCTTGATGAGATTATCCCCGCATTTAATTGCCTATCAGGCTGCCAAATTGTATACTTTGAAAGAACCGGATAGCATACAGGAAATTACCAGTGAAAACCAGCGACTTTGATTACTATCTTCCCCATGAGCTTATTGCCCAGACCCCGGTTGAACCCAGAGACCGGGCACGCCTCATGGTCTTAGACCGCACCGGCGGCGAAATAAAGCACCACCGGTTTTCCGAGCTCACCGACCTGCTCTCACCCGGGGACGTCCTTGTCTTTAATGACAGCCGTGTAATCCCTGCCCGCCTGATGGGGCGAAAAACTGACAGCGGCGGGCGGCTTGAAATCCTGCTGCTGCGGCGGCTAAGCCCCGGCGTCTGGCAGACGCTGGTCAGGCCCGCCAAGCGGGCGGGTATCGGTACCATGATTGAGATAACCGGAGACAAAAGCCAGAATCATAGCATCACGGCGGAAGTAACGGGACTCGGAGAAGGAGGCATGAGAGTGATAAGCTTCTCCGACGAGACACCGCTCTCCGAACTGGGCAGAGTCCCCCTGCCGCCGTACATCCGCACGCCCCTGGCTACGCCGGAACGCTATCAGACGGTCTATGCCAGTGCCTCCGGCAGCATTGCTGCGCCCACCGCCGGACTTCACTTCACGCCGGGGCTGATTGACCGGATAAAGGCTAAAGGAATCCGCTGCCTTTTTGTCACCCTTCACGTCGGTCTGGACAGCTTCCGTCCCATCCGGGAGGAAGACCCTCTCCAGCACCCGCTTTACCAGGAATACGGCGTACTAAATAAGGCAGCCGCCAGGGAGCTATCTCTAGCCAGACAGGAAGGACGGCGGATTATCTGCGTTGGCACCACCGCGGTGAGGCTGATTGAGGCGGTAGCCCTGAACAGCCCGCCAGACAGGCTGGAACCATTTGAAGGCTGGGTCAACCTTTTTATTCTACCAGGGCACCGGTTCCGGATGGCAAGCGCTCTTATCACCAATTTTCACCTGCCCCGCTCAAGCCTGCTCATGCTCGTTACCGCCTTCGCCGGCAACGAGCTTATCAGCAAAGCCTACCGGGAAGCCATAGCCTCAGGCTACCGTTTCTACAGCTTCGGCGACGCCATGCTCATTTTATGAAAACTTGCCATCACCCAGTGAGCTCTTTAACGCCCGCAGCAAGGCGGACTGCCAGCACAGTCCCTTTGTGGTAAGATTAATGCACACAGCGTCACCATAGGGCTCCTGAAAACGCAACTCGACAGGTTATGCTATGTGCTATAATGATTTTAGCACATGGTACTTTTGGATATATCCGGTATCAGGAGCCAGAATGCACAGGCGGGTCCGAAATTATCTTCTTATCCTGCTAACGCTGGTATCACTTTCTTGCTCCGGCTGCCTTTCACCAGCACCACCGGAAGCGACTCCGTCCGCAACCGACTTTACTGACCAGTTAGGGAGGCTGGTCAGGCTGGAGAAGACCCCGGAGAGAATTGTATCTCTTGACCCAGCCAATGCTGAGATTCTATTTGCACTGGGACTGGGAGACAGAGTGGTGGCAGTGACTGATGAAAGTGACTACCCGCCTGAAGTTGAGACAAAACCGACTATCGGTAGCATCTCCGGCGCTACTGCGGAGAAAATCGCGGCCTTTTCGCCGGACCTCGTGCTTGCCACTTCGTCCCATCAGGAGAAGCTCATCCCCGAGCTTGAGCAGCAGGGAATCCCGGTATTTGGACTGGAGCCGAAGAGCATTGATGAAGTCCTGGCGGCTATTACACTCGTCGGCGATATCACCCGGCAGCAGGACACGGCTTCCCAGCTGGTGGCAGAACTGCGTAGCAGGGTCAAGACCGTTACCGATAAAATAGACCGGGTCCACAGCAGTCAAAGACCGAGAGTCTTCTACCTCATCTGGCATAGCCCCGTATGGACCGCCGGCTCAGGGACTCTGCAGGATGACCTGATTGAGACGGCGGGCGGGGTGAACATCGCCCGGGGCCACCCCGGTTACTGGGGCATCAGCCTGAATGAAGTGGCTCACGCCAATCCCCAGGTGATGATTGCCCCCTTCTATATCAACCCCGGGCTTAACATGGACCTGCCTTATCAGTTCCTTCTGACCGAGCCGCGTCTGGGGCAGACTGATGCCAATCAGGACGGCCGGGTGTATACAATGTGGGGTGTTACGCTCGACCGCGCCGGACCCCGGATAGTCGACGCTTTGGAAGAGCTTGCCATACTAATATACCTCAGGCCGCAGGGAATTGGTGAGCGAATCTAAGCCTCCTGTTTGAAAAATGACACTTACGGCTTTTTGTTTGGCTCCCTGATATCTTCAAACTAATCAAATAAATGAACCAATCACCGGCGGAAAACTGATTTACGCTCTCGTTATGGCCTCCACCATTTGCCCTCTTATCCGGAGTTGTCCGGAACGCACCTCCGGAGGATATTCCCTGCCAGTCTTACGGAAAGACCCGGCCTTGCAGTCCCTGCACTACTCAGGTCAATACTATCAAGAACGTGCGACAGTCGTTGGTACGGGAGTCCGGCAACCATCTCCTCAGGTCTGTATCTACCAAACCGCCTGCAAGCCATGTCTAGAAAGCTGATTCCAATCTTTCCTGTTGTAATTGGCGCTGCAATAGCCCCTGAGCAAAGGGGCTCACCGTGAACTACGTTCATCTCGCCTGTTTCAAATGCATTGAGGAATATAATACGGCTGATTTGCGAAGGTGTCCCTATGAACAAAACAACGTCCGGTGTAAAACTTGCCCGTCCCAGCGGAGAGACAGCTATATAATTACCTTGTTCAGGTGTCTGCTTTCTGGCTGAATCAAGCAATCTACGCGCTGCAGCCTTCGACCCAAAAATTTTCTCCTTACGCACCAAGAAGTCATCCAGATTCCGAATTGGTGATTCTCCCATCCCAAGGTTAGCCTTACCACCGCACAGTATACCCTCTCCTGAAGAGTAAAAGGACTGTCCTCTCCGAGCAATCTGAATCATCACGCATGCTGTTACTTTACGTTTCAAGCACTCCAGACCCTCGGGTGGCTCCGGGACAATTGCTACGGCAACGGGACTCCCGTCTAGCTCCAGGGTCTGCTGCAATTTCATAGAATGCCGAGCCCTCTGTTCTAATTCCTCCAGCTGCTTAGACATCTCCAGCTTCACCCCTATCCTCCCTTTCTGCCACTGCTCTTGTTCAGGAGTTCTATATTGTTTCTTCCTTACTATGGCTCAGCCTTTTCAGGCAGGATATTATACCGACTTAGATTCCAAAATAGCCTGTCTTTATAATCCTTGCGCCATTATAAAACATTCACGAAAGAACTCACAGTGTGACTGGCATTGATAGCGACTGGATAGTCCGTACAGTCACCTTTCCCCCTGGAATGCCTGCCTAACTAAAAGCATAATATAAGTATAGACCTATCCGTTCTGTCAAGATTATAACGCTTGCTTAACAGAGGAGCTTGAGGTGACATCCCTGACAATCGCTCAACGGCAAAACACTAACAGAAATCGGCGGGACGCCACTTCTCCCGGAATCGGGCAGGCGGCATCCCGCTAAATCTTTGTAAAAAAGTTACGCCCTCGTTGTTACGAAGGCGTAAGCTAAATAGTCTTGCGAGAACGGGCACGGCCTATGCTTTGCCCAGGGCCTTGAGTATTTTGTCCGGCGTGATGGGGTAGCTCAGGATTCTGTGGCCGATGGCGTTGTAGACAGCCATGAGGACGGCGCTCGGGCCCGGTGAGGTGGCTATTTCGCCAACCCCGACGGCATGAAAGCGGTGGCTGGGTATCTCCGAACCCTGGGTTATATTGGTAAATTGGGGCAGATTATTAAAGGTACGCCACTTGTAATCTATCATGTTGCAGTTCATCATATGCCCACTGCTGGGGTCAAGCGCGTTACCCTCAATGATTGCCGTGTCCAGTCCCGCCGCACCCAGCGCGCCGTGAAGCTGTCCTTCAAGCGCAGCCGGTGAAATTACCTGGCCACAGTCGGTGCTGTTGACCACGTTAATCAGGTCAAGCTTTCCCGTCTCGGTATCTATTTCTACCTCAACAAAGGTCATGAGGAAATTGCACAGCGTGAAGTCTTCATCGAACCGGCCAGGGCCTGTTACAGTGCCCTGGATACCAATGGCTCTCCGCCAGGGGATGCGGCGATTAGGTTCTGCCTTGACGAATACAATTCCGTCCTCGGTATCCAGCTTGTCGGCGGTCACGCCGAGCACCGGGGCGGCCATATCCAGTAATTGCTGCCTGGCTTTTTCCGCGGCTTGAATCACCGCCGAGCCGACAGTGTAAGTGCCACGCGAGCCGACCAGCCCGAACTCGAACGGGTTGACATCGGTATCGGGCGGAGTCATGTTAACTCTGTCTAAAGGCAGCTTGAGCACTTCGGCGGCCATCTTGCACAGACTGCTGCGCTGGCCATGCCCGGATTCGGAAACGCAGGCGAAGACAAGAGCCCGGCCGTCAGGCGTCAGTCTGACCCAAGCTTCGGAGAAATCCTCGCCGACGTCAGCGTTAGAGTGAATGCCTACCCCCACGCCGCGGCGCTTTTGACCTGTTACGGAGGTCGGCTTGCCCCAGCCGCGCCATTTTTCTTGCCAACCGAAGGCGCGGGCGCCGGCATCAATAGCGTTGGAGAAATCTATGCCGCGGTAGACGTAGCGCCGGTTGTCACGCCAGAAATATTCATCGCCCTTGCGGACGAAGTTCTTTTTGAAGAAGTCCACCGGGTTCACATTGACCTCCTCCATAGCCATACCCAGTACCGGCAGCATCGAGCTTTCCAGCTCCTGTCCGCCGTAACCGCGGACAATGCCGGTCGGGGTGCGGTTGGTACAGACCAGGATTGAGTGCAGGTCCCAGTTGGGGCAGCGGAGGATAAGCTGCAGCTCACCGCCGCCGACACCTATTTCGTGCGGCGCCGCTTCCGAACCGGAACCGGTGTTGACGAACCAATCGCCGGCTACTGCGGTGACGGTGCCATCTTTCTTGATACCGACCCGGGCATGGATACGCGATGCCAGGCGGAGTGAGTAAGAGGCGAGATGCTCTTCTTTGGTGTAATACACCTTGACCGGCCGTCCGGTGGCTTTTGATAGCAAGGCGGCATATGCCACCAGCGACATGTTAGCATTTTTCGTGCCGTAGCTGCCGCCGCACTGAGTGCTGATGACCCTCATATCCGTCATGTTCATCATCGGCTGCCCGACGTACTTATTCATGGCAACGGATTGCGATGCCGTGTAGACGGTTACTTTATCAGGCCTTTCCCAGTAAGCGACCACGCCGGGTGGTTCGGGGGGAAGGGGATTGGGGAAACACTCGTAGCCGGCGGTGCCCTCAACAACGGCGTCAGCCTCGGCGAAACCATTTTCAATATCGCCGCGGACAATATTCTGCAGCAGCTTGGATACCTGGGGAATAATATTGTCCGGGTACTGCTTGTACAGCGACGCCCTGTCTGGCTGGGTGGCTTCCTCGATTTCATAGCAGGTTGGCAGTGGTTCATATTCAACAGTGATGAGGTCAAGGGCTTCGCTAGCAATTTCCTCCGTCTCGGCGGCAACCAGCGCCACAGCGTCGCCAACAAAACGGACTTTACTATCCAGAATACGCATGTGCTTGGGTATGCCCCATTCCCACTCGGGAATATCTTTGTAGGTCAGGACTGCCTTTACTCCGGGCAGGGCTGCCGCCCGGCTGACGTCTATGCTCTTTATATCGGCGTGGGCATAGGGACTCCGCAGCACTTTGCCGGTCAGCATATGGGGTAGCCTTACATCACCAATGTACTGAGCGCGGCCCGTGACGATATCCCTGGCGTCTTTACGGGGAGTATCCTTGCCTATATAGCGATAATTATTAGCCATGCTTCTCTCCCTGCCTTGCTGCCATAATCGCTTTAATAACCTCGTAGTGTGAAATACAGCGACAGAAATTGCCCGCCAGAGCTTCTTTGATTTCGTCCTCGCTAGGATTGGGGTCCTCGTCCAGAAGGGCTTTGGCGGTCATGATGATACCGGGGGTACAAAAGCCGCACTGGAAAGCGGTATTATCAACAAACGATTGCTGGAGCGGATGGAGTTCCCCAGTCTTCGGGTCTTCCAGCCCTTCTATGGTAGTGATATTCATGCCATCGCATTCAACGGTGAGGGTAGTGCACGAGAGGATGGCTTTGCCGTCAGCGATTACGGTGCAGGCGCCGCAAGCCCCCCGGTCGCAGGCAATCTTCGTGCCGAGTAAGCCCAGCTTATCGCGCAGCGTCTGCGCCAGGGTGTCTGACGGGACAAAGTCCCTGCCCATAACGAGCTCATACGGCGTACCATTGACAATGATTTTAATGCCTATATCTTGGGGCATCGTTACCTCATTTCCCCGGTGTTACCTGCAGGCAGGACTGCCTGGCGCACCAGTTCTCTAGCGATGTTAATTTTATAGCTATTCTTACCAAGCGGCAGGGCATCTTCAAGGGCCGCCCGGGCGGCGGCGGCAGCCTGCGCCGCATCAATCTTCTGCCCCACCAATACCTTCTCGGCAGCGGTAGCCCGCACGGGACGGGGTGCGACCGCACCCAGAATAATCCGGGCTTCACGACAGATGCCATATTGCTCGGTGATTACGGAAGCCACGCTGACAAGAGCGAAATCAACCGAATCACGCAGCCTGAACTTTACAAACCTTTGACTGGCATTCGGGGAAAGCTCAGGTATTTCAATTTCTGTCATGATTTCGCCTGCCTGGAGGATGTCGCGCTGGGAAATCAAGAATTCGTCTATGGGGATGGCCCGGCTACCTTTCGCACTGACAATTTTCACCCTGGCGTCCAAAGCCGCCAGGGCAACCGCCATATCGGAGGCGTTAACTGATAGACAGCCGCAGTTAAAACATCGGTTGGCTTCAGTTTCAATCTCGTCCGGGCCGGGGCTGAGAGTGTCCTCGGTATCAATGGTGCGCTCGTTTACCGGGATTCGGGGTGCCTTTAGTTTGCTGGTCGGCTTGAGGTAATCGGCATTAAACCGCAACAGTGTATCGGCTACTTTCTCGCCGGTTTTTTCAGCGGCACCGGACAAATAAGTGTCCATTGCTGCCGCCGCCCGCCTCCCCGAAGCAATGGCGTCAATGACGGTAGCCGGCCCGTATACCACTACCCCGCCGGCGAAAATGCCGGGTGCGCTGGTAGCCTCGGTCTCAGGGTCTGTGACTATGCGGCCGCGCCCGGTCTTTAACACCCCTCTGGCAAACTTAAGGTCGCTGGCATAGCCCACCGCCATGAATATTACATCGGCCTCGACGACCTTCTTGACAGTGTCATCACAGCGCGGCGCAAAACGCCCCTTTTCGTCGAAGACCGAGGTGCAGCGGATAAGCTCCATTCCAGTAACCCTGCCGTTGGTTCTAAGCACTTTGTGCGGGCTCCAGGAAGGCAGCAGATTAACCTTCTCTTCTAACGCCTGCTCTATCTCCCACGGGAGCGCCGGCATCTCATCGCGGCTCTCCAGGCAGGCCATGGTCGCCTCTTCAGCGCCGAGACGCAGCGAGCTGATGGCTACGTCGATGGCTGCATTGCCGCCGCCGATGACCAGCACCTTCCTGCCCGGCGCTATTTTGATGCCCCGGTGAATATCGGCCAGAAATTCCAGTCCGAACCTGGTCGACTCTTCGCCGTCCAGCCCGATAGAGACCGGAGCCCAGGCACCGGTAGCCACGAAAACGGCGTCAAAATCTTGCTTGAGCTGTTCCAGCGTTACGTCCCTGCCGAGGTCGATATTAAGTTTGAATTCTATCCCCGCTTTCTCGAATGCCTTTATGGTACGTTTGACGACATCCTTCGGCAGCCTGTATGCCGGAATGACATAGGTGAGCAGCCCGCCGGCCTCCGCCTGGCGGTCGAAAACGGTGACGCGGTGCCCCGCCATTCTCAGGTAATACGCCGCTGCGAGACCGGCCGGGCCTGAGCCGACGATAGCCGCGCTCCTACCCGTCCCTGTTTCCGGCGCTTTAATCAGGTCGTCCGCATTCTTGAGGATATAATCACCGAGGAAGCGCTCGACATCCCTGACCGACACGGACTCGTCAAAGCTGCCCCGGTTACAGACTTGCTCACAGAAATGGGGGCATACCCGGCCGGTAATAGACGGGATGGGGTTATACTGAAGCAGAGTCCTTGCGGCTTCCTGGATCTTACCCTCCCGGAACTGGCTCATGTAGGAGGATATAGCCGTGCCCCCTGGGCAGGCTGACTGGCACGGGGTATCATTGACCCTCAGCCCGCCGAATATTGAGTGGAACTGATTCTCCCGCGTCAGAGCATAACAGGACCGGCCATTTTTAAGGTAACATTCAAATTCGCCGCCAATTTCGTGGGGATAACGGTAATACCAGCAGCGGACATCCTGGCAGAGGTTACCGCCCAGAGTCCCCATGCGGCGGACGTGGGGCGTCGCGACTGATTTGGCAGCCTCGGCTAAAATCCGGTATTTCTTCCGGACTAACACAGATTCGGCGATATCTTCTAGTTTGGTTAAGGCGCCGACCTTGAGTACACCGCCGGTCTCCTTGATGCTGTTTAATCCCGGTATATTTTTTAGATTTACGATGGTCTCCGGGTATTCCGGCAGGATGCGGTCTTTGAGGACGCCTAGCAGGTCTGTGCCGCCGGCGATGAGCCTGGTCTTGCGATTCTTGTTCAGGAGTTTGACGGCTTCGTCAACGGTGCGTGCATCAACGTGTTTAAAGAGCTTCATTTTACCTCGCTATTAATGCAATAAGAGCATATTTTAGAGTCTGACCAAACGGTTTTTGCCATGATTCGCCATGGCACCCCAGACAAGGCTTTGTAAAATTTGCCTTTTATCATTATATTACTGTCATTATCTAACGAGCAACCTGAACCTTGTACTCAATCATAATTGTTACTGTCATTGCGAGCTAAGCGAAGCAATCCCGCACAAAGGAAAGAGAGATTGCTTCGTCGCTGCGCTCCTCGCAATGACAACCAAGACTGAGCAGAACCACCTGGAGCACAGCACAAAGCGGTCACGGACATAAGACTGAGAGCTTGCCCGGGTCTCCCTGCTGGAGCCCGCTATTAGCGCAACTTATCTTCCTGCTCCTGTAAATTATACACATGAAACCAGTGGAAGTATGTCAGTTATTATCGCCAATTCTTGTAGGATTTTGCTGAATTTCCCTGCTTGGTGTTTATGCTGCAAAATGGGTGCGATTAGTGGGAGATGCACAGTCCAACGTCCGGGCTAGCCGGCAGGTGAGCAGATATAAGCGGTATGAGAACTGCGGAATATATTATGTGATGCGTGCTGTCTTTTGACAGTCTCAGGGCACCAGCCTGTGTTCTCTGGCATATCCGGCCAGCTCATAATTGCTCTTCATTTTCATTTTATTCAGTATGCGTCTCCGATAGGTGCTTACGGTTTTGGGGCTCAGAGATAGCTCATCGGCAATCTCCTTCAGCCTTTTGCCGTGGACAAGCCTGTACATAACCGTGAACTCGCGGTCCGAGAGGTTCTCGTGAGGTAGCTTTTGAGTATGAAACTCCAGGCCCGATGCCAGTCTCTCCGCAAGGGAGTTGCTGACGTACCTTCCTCCCGCCGATACTTTTCGTATGGCGGCTATTAATTCGTCTGGCGTGCTTTCTTTTTGCAGGTAACCGGAGGCTCCGGCTCTGAACATCCGCAGCGCATACTGTTCTTCCGGGTAGATGCTCAAAATCAGTATGGCAAGCTCCGGTCTTTCTTTTCTCAGGTGTCTCATAACCTCCAGTACATCTGTACTAGGCATGGCGATGTCCAGTAGAATCACGTTGAAGTCTCCATCCCGTGACTTTTCCAGCACTTCCTGGCCGTTGCTCGCTTCGTCAGCTACAACCATATCAGCGTCATCGGATAGAATCTGCTTGAGACCCCGCCGGACCACGGGGTGGTCATCGGCGATGAGTATCCTAATCATCACGTTTCTCCTTGTCCACGGGAATACTCACTGTGACTTCAGTTCCCTTGCCCCGTGTTCCCCGGATTCTGAAGTCACCCCCTAAAAACAGGGCTCTTTCCCGCATCCCCATAATACCGAAAGATTTGGGACTGGAGATTTCCTCCTGCATAATACCCTTGCCGTTGTCTGCAATTCTCATTGCAAATCTGCCGTCTTCCTTGTTCAGCTCTACTACTACCCTGGTTGCGTTGGCGTGCTGGGCGATATTGGTCAGGGCAACTTGAAATATTCGGTAAATCGCAATAGACTGCTCCTTTTCCAGAACAATGTCTTCTGGATTGGAGACGACCCTGACTTCAATTCCCGACCGCTTTTGAAAGTCCCCCGCATACCACTCAACTGCCGCCAGGAGACCGAAGTCATCCAGTATCGGCGGTCTCAAATCCGATGAAATCTTCCTCATCGTTTGAATGGTAGAGCTGACCATCTTAGCCATTGCTTCTGTCTTCTCAACCAGCGAGTCCTGTCTCCTGGGCAGGTTCTTGCGCAGCCAGGACAGGTCCATGCTTAAGGCTGTCAGTGCCTGTCCCAGCTCATCATGAATCTCGCGTGCGATGGTCGCCCTTACCTCTTCCCGCAGGGACTGGGCATGCGCATACAGGCTGCGCAGTTCCCTGCGCGACTTCTTAAGCTCTTCTTCCGCCCGTCTGCGCTCGGTGATATCCCTCAGGACGCCGATATCTTGAGTAAGTTTACCCCCATCCTCCAGGAAGGTAATCGTGATTTCCGCGGGGAAGACCTCACCGTTCTTCCTCTTCTTAAAAACCTCTGCGTGCAGCGAATTGGCTTCTTCTTCTACAGCTTTTCTTAACTTATCGCCAAAGCTCTGGTATTCCTCAGCACTAGCGAAGAGAAATTCGGTGTTTCTGCCAATGCACTCCTCCACCTCATAACCAAAGACACGTTTTACGGAACGGTTAACGTACTGAATTACCCTCTCCGGGTATGTGACCGTCAATATTACGTCTTCAAGAGAGTCGTTCAACTTCTCCAGATATCCGCGGCTACACTTGAGCTGCTCTTCCACACGCCGGCGCTCGGTCACGTCCCGGGTGACTGCGATGAAACCCGTAGGACTACCGGCGGCATTTCTTAGCAGGCTGACACTCAATTCCCCGGGAAATGTGGTGCCGTCCGCCCTGAGAAGGGCGCATTCAATACCGCTGACTGAACCCTCATTCAGGGTCTTCTTGGCATTAGCCCTTGCCCTTTCACGGTCATCAGGAGCAACAAAGTCCAGGGCGCTCTTTCCCAGCACATGGCTCTTTGAGCTGAGACCATGTATTCTTGCCTTCCCTTCATTACACTCGGTAATCGTGCCGTACAAATCAGTGACTGTTATCGCTTCGGGCACGCAGTCCAGTATGAGACTTAGTTTCTCAACCGAATTACTCAAGGGCTCTATCCGTACGCCTCTATTCAAAGATGTCATACGCAGCCGGGTTACTGACTGCCAGGCTGCCAGTTTGAGTCTATCCCGCCCGATATATTTTGTCAAGTACGATGCGCAGCCTTCACGCCGCTCACACCCCCACCTGCTGGCTAGCCCAGACGCCGGATTGTACATCTCCCC
>CAYUBP010000011.1:0-13860 GCA_964443115.1 uncultured Dehalococcoidales bacterium
CTGATGCCGGGGATTAACATTACATGCTGAGCTATCTCAAAAGCAAGATAACGGAAGTCCTGAAAGCGATGCTTCCCCTGGTTATCGTTATTATCATCATGCAGTTTACTCTAATCAAAATGCCTATTGCCCTTTTCCTTCAGTTCCTGGCAGGTGCCGTCATGGCAATTGCAGGCATGGTTCTTTTTCTACTCGGAATTGAAACCGGTATTCTACCCATGGGAGAGGCAATTGGTGCCGAGCTTCCCAAACGGCGTTCTTTATGGTTAATAGTTGGCGTCGCTTTTCTTATAGGTTTCGCGGCAACCATTGCCGAGCCGGATGTTATTGTCCTGACCGGACAGATAGATACAGTCTCACAAGGGAGCATCTCGGATAATATGCTGATTTATGTTATCGGCATTGGCATAGCGTTCTTTGTCGTAATGGCAATGTTACGCATAGTATTCGGATTCCGCATGGCTTACCTGCTGGCAGCCAGCTACCTCATCGTGATAGTCCTGTCCTTTTTCACGCCGGCAGCGTTTGTTCCAGTTGCCTTTGATGCGGGAGGCGTGACTACGGGACCGATGACGGTGCCGATAATCCTTTCGCTGGGTATAGGTTTCAGCTCGGTCTTAGCCGGCAGGTCAGCGATATCAGACGGCTTCGGACTAATCGGGCTGGCTTCCGCAGGCCCAATAATCGCCGTAATGATTATGGGGATAATACTACATTGAGCGGGACGGTAATCTTTGGTGGTTTTTGGGACACCCTGCTGAGCGTAGTGGAGGCGCTGCTTCCATTACTGTGTCTCTTTCTTGTGTTCCAGTTCTTGTTTCTTAAACTTCCAAGGCACTATATTTTCAACCTGCTCAGGGGGACATTGCTCGCGGTAGTGGGGCTGCTGCTCTTCCTTCAGGGGGTGCGTATAGGCTTCCTGCCGGCAGGCGAGGCAATCGGGAAAGTACTGGGTGGCATATCATGGAAGTGGCTTCTGATACCCTTTGGGTTTTTCATAGGTTTTCTCACCACGTGGACAGAGCCCGCGGTGCGCATACTCTGCGGGCAGGTTGAAAAAGCATCAGCGGCTGCTATACGCAAGTCAGTTGTCCTCTACGCCATTTGCTCCGGTGTCGCCCTTTTTGTCGCCCTGGGCATGGCTAAAATCATCTACGGTATCCCTCTGCTCTATATCGTGATTCCCGGATATGCGGTGGTTCTGGCGATGTTGTGGCTCAGCGATAAGGAGTTCCTGTCTATCGCCTTTGATGCTGGCGGAGTGGCTACCGGTCCCATGGCGGTAACGTTTCTCATGGCGATAGCTGTTGGTGTGTCATCAGTGATTGAAGGACGCGACCCGGTTATCCACGGTTTTGGCTTGATTGCCTTGATAGCCCTGGCACCGATTCTCTCGGTTATGGTACTGGGCTTTCTTTTTCGCTTTATAAAATGGAGAAAGGAGTAAGGGAGACGGGGATGGAAAAGGAAATTTCTCTTATTATCACCATTGTAGACAAGGGACGGGGAGACACAGTCCTGGAAGCCTCTATGAAGGCGGGCGCAGAAGGCGGGACGATTTTGCTGGGACGGGGCGTGGGTATCCACGAAAAACGGACAATCATGGGTATTTGCATTGAGCCGGAAAAGGAGGTTGTCCTATCGGTGACTTACCCGGATAAGAAAGAGGCAATCCTTCAGGAAATCGTTAGTGCCGCCGAGCTGGATAAGCCGGGCACCGGCATAGCCTTCGTCGTCCCCATTGAGAGGGTGGTTGGTGTAGTACATCTCTTTCATGAGGGCTCCCAGCGAAGTTCGGTGGAAAGTGACTAGACGAGCCGCTATTAAAGATAGATGCCCCGTCTTTAACCCCGGCAAGTCGTCGCCTTGCTTTGTGGAGCGGGTGATGGGATTCGAACCCACGACGTCTTGCTTGGGAAGCAAGCACTCTACCGCTGAGTTACACCCGCAGTTGCCATCAATATTATGCCTTGACACTGGTGATGTGTCAAGATTCAGGATAGAGCGGAGACGGGCGGCGGTTTTGTGGTAACATAAAGGGATGGGAGGAGATAGCCTTTCGCCATTGTCTATTACCGATGGTCTGGAGACCCATCTTATCGGGCGCAGGATTATCCATTTCAACCGGGTGTCTTCAACCAATGAGATAGCGAAGAGAGAAGCGAGGAGGGGAGCAACTGAGGGCACGGTCATTATCACCGAGGAGCAGACCCGGGGGAAAGGGCGGATAAAGCGCCTGTGGCTCTCACCCAGAGGCAGCGTTGCCTTGTCCTTCATCCTTTACCCGCCTGCGGAGCACCTGCCGTCTCTGGTTATGCTTGCCTCGCTGGCAGTTGTCCACTGCATTAAGACCATCACCGGACTGGAGTCCGGGGTTAAGTGGCCCAATGACGTCCTCATTAATGGAAGGAAGGTCTCCGGAATACTGATAGAAAGCGATGTCCGGGGAGATACCGTAGACTACGCAGTCACCGGCATCGGGCTAAATGTCAACCTCAGGCTCGCCGACTTTCCCGAGGTTGCGCCAACCGCTACCAGCCTTTCCGACGAACTGGGGAGAGACGTGTCCCGGCTGGACATAGTCCGCTCTCTGCTCACCGAAGTAGATAAGCTGTACCTGCTCCTTCAAGGCGGGGGCTCCGTCTACCAGCAGTGGCAGAGCAAGCTGGTGACCCTGGGCACACAGGTGCGGGCAACTTGGGGGGAGACGGTATACGAAGGCATAGCCGAGTCAGCAGCCAGTGACGGCAGCCTTATGCTGCGCCAGGCGGACGGGAATCTAATCAAGATTATTGCCGGTGATGTTGTAACGCTGCGGCGCTAGGAACAGGTGAGACCACAGGCTACCGTCTTCAAGCAGCCTGTGGTCTTGATTAATGCTCCGGTGTTATTACTTCTTGTCCGGTTGGTCCCGCTTCATAAACATGGATATCAGGTCCATGGGCAGCGGGAAGACGATAGTGCTGTTTTTCTCGGAGGCAATTTCCACCAGCGTCTGCAGATAGCGGAGCTGTAGCGTAACCGGTTCTTTGGCGATGACACCGCCGGCTTCCGATAGCTTCTGCGAAGCCTGGAACTCACCATCGGCATGGATGATTTTGGCCCGTCTCTCGCGCTCAGCCTCAGCCTGGGCTGCCATGGAGCGTCTCATAGTCTCCGGCAGCTCAACATCCTTGATTTCTACCGTGCTGACCTTAACTCCCCAAGGGTCGGTATGCTCGTCAATTATTTTCTGCAGTATCTGGTTAAGCTTTTCCCTGGAAGCCAGCAGTTCATCAAGCTCGGACTGCCCCAGCACGTTACGCAATGTCGTCTGGGATATTTGCGATGTAGCCCTGATATGGTCAAGTACCTTGACTACCGAGGCTTCAGGGTCAACTACCCTGAAATAGACCACGGCGTTTACCCTGACAGTAACGTTGTCCTTGGTAATGACGTCCTGCGGGGGTACATCCAGGGTCACTATCCTCAGGTCAACCTTAATCCAGCGGTCAACAAAGGGAATGATAAAAAATAGCCCGGGACCCTTAGCACCGATGAGTCTTCCCAGGCGGAAGACGACCCCTCGCTCATACTCGGCGGCAATCTTCAACGACATTGAGATGAGTATCAGGACAACTAAGATGACTATGCCGATAATAACTGCGTCCATTAGTTACCTCCTGCTTCTTTTCTGGTTACCCATAACTTCAGACCGTCAACCCTGGTAATAATCACCTCCTCTCCAGGTTCCACCCTGCCTTTCTCCGATACTGCCGCCCACAGCTCACCCTTGAAGAAGACTGTCCCCTCGGGAGCCAGGGCTACCCTGACCACCGCTGCCTTTCCTACCAGTTCCTCTCTGCCGGTGGTTGCCCGGCGGCGGTGAGCACCGACTATGCGGCTAATAACAAAGGCGAACAGGGCGGCAATACAGATGGTTACTACTGCAATCAGCCACGGACTTATAGTAAACAATGGTGAACCTCCGGGTAATAGAATCAGTGAGCCAAGTACAAGCGCCGTTATCCCGCCGGCAGTTAATATGCCAAAGGTCGGTGTGAATATCTCAGCAACAAAGAGACCGAAAGCCAGCAATATGAGAAAGACCCCAGCCCAGTTTACCGACAGTATCCCCAGCGAATAGAAGGCAAGTATCATTGCTATACCACCGGCGACGCCGGGGAAGATAAGCCCGGGGTTGGAAATCTCCGCTATAATGCCAAGCATCGCCAGGCTCAGCAGTAAATAAGCGATGTTCGGGTCGCTGATGGCATGCAGGAAACGCTCAGTCAGGCTCATATCATTCCTGGATGTCTCGTAACCAGTGGTGTTAATGGTGACCTCGGCACCGCTGGCGAGGGTAATCTTCCAGCCGTTAATCTGGGAGATGAGGCTGGCGAGACTATCCGCCCGGAGGTCAATAAGGTCGTAATCCAGGGCTTCAGCATCGGTAAATGATTTGCTTTCGGTTACGGCTAGCTGGGCTTCTTCAGCATTACGGCCGCGCTCCTCGGCAATGGTCTGCATCCACTTCGCCGAGAACTCAACTATCTTGTGCATCTCGTCCTCTGATAGCTCCTCGTCACCACTGGCGACGGGGTGGGCGGCGCCGATAGTAGTCCCCGGCGTCATCACCGCGATATGAGCCGATAGGGTAATGAACGTCCCCGCAGAAGCTGCCCATGCCCCCTTGGGCGAAACGTAGACAATAACAGGGACATTTGCATTCAATATTCTCTGGACAATCTCCTCCGTTGAACCCAGTAGCCCCCCCGGCGTATCCAGCTCAATTATGCAGGCAGTGGCATTTTCATCTTCCGCCTTGCTTATGCCCCTGTCAACATACTGGGCGATGACCGGCACAATTGTCCCTTCAACACGCAGAACCTCAATTGTGGGCGCAGCCGCCTGAGCCTCCATGGTAGTAAAGGCGGTAGCCAGCAGACCAGCCAGCAGCAGGATACGAATAAGTCTCTGCATATCATTACCAGCCGTGGTAACAAATTATATATTCATTATACTGCTCTTGCAAGCGCCCTGCCTCCCGGGATATTAAAGTTGAATGACTATTGAAATTGGTGTACAATTTACGAACCGCGGATAAGGGAGCCAATATGCAAAGGTGCAAGGGTAGCCATGACCTTTCCCCGGAGGAGATGAGGCAGTTCCGCTTCATTGAGGGAGTTTTCAGGGGCTCGTGTCTGAAAGCTGGCTATAATGAGGTCAGGACACCGACCGTTGAGTACCTGCACCTGTTTACAGCCACGGGGACTCTGACTCCAAGCCGCCTGGGAAGGGTTTACTCGTTTCTGGACTGGGACGGCTGGAGTGGGGAAAGGGTCGTACTGAGACCTGACGGCACTATACCGGCTGCCCGGTTTTACATTGACTGCATGAGTCAGGAGAGGCTAGCCAGGCTGTTTTACATAACTAACATCTTTATATTTGAGGAGACAGGGGCAAAGAACAGGGAACAGTGGCAGTGCGGTGCTGAGCTTATCGGTACCGGTTCGGCTCTGGCTGATGTGGAGCTGATAGTACTGGCCCGGGAGGTGTTGCGCCGCTTGCAGCTTGACGGCGTGGAGTTGAGGCTGTCTCATGTCGGCTTGATAAGAGCACTGCTGGCGGAGCTCGGTCTGGACCGTGCCGGGCAGATGAAGATATTTGACCGGATTATGGACGGGGATACGCAGGCGCTGAACCGGATAAAGCCGATGCGCCCGGAGCTGATGCAGGCACTATCGCCTTTATTGCGCCTGAAGGGGAAATCGGCGGGCTTTTTGCATAACTTCAAGGCGCTGTTCGGGCGGGAGCTGCCAGAAGTAGAGCCTCATGTCGACGACCTGATAAACATAGCCAGCCTCCTTGACACGCTGGGCTATGATTACAAGATTGATATTGCCTCAGGCACGGGCTTTGAATACTATACCGGCATGACCTTTCAATTGTTCCTGGGTAAGGACAAGATAGGCGGCGGGGGCAGATATGACGCCCTTATTCCGCTGATGGGGGGCGGCAATGCCCCTGCCTCGGGCTTTGCCCTCTATATTGACCAGTTGATGAATTGCCTGCCGCCGGCAGCCATGGTAAGCCAGCAGGCTTGCCGGGTTCTGATTATGGCTGATACCGGTAGCCCTGAAGCATTGAAGCAGGGCTTTGCTGCCATCAACCGTCTCCAGGAAGCGGGATATATTGCGGAAATCAACCTTGGTGTCTGGGCAGAGGCTAACTGGACAGTTGAGAGCAGACCGCCGCTATTTGTGGTGACTGATCTGGCTAAGCAGCAGACCTATGAGGTTAGGACTATCAGTGATATCATGGCTTTGCTGGAGAGGGAAGGTGCTAAAGCTAGCGCTACCTAAGGGCCGTCTCCAGGCTGAGACAGCGGCTTTACTTGATAATGCCGGCTGGGGGCTTAGCGACTACCACCCCGGGTCACGCTCTTACCACCTCAGGGCAGAGAGGTTCCCCGACCTGTTAATAAAGGTATTTCACGAGAAGGATATACCCGTTCAGGTGGCGATAGGCAACTACGACCTCGGGATTTGCGGGCTGGACTGGACTCAGGAGCTCCTTACAAGGTACCTGAGCAGCGCTGTAGTAAAGGTGAGAGCGCTGGGATACGGGCAGAGCCTGCTATACATGGCGGCTGCCAGCCGATCGGCAGCAACTGCGGGCAGGATACCGGCAAGACAGGGCAGCACGCGTATTGTAACCGAGTACCCTAATCTGGCTGAGTCTTTTGCTGTCAGCCACCGGCTGAGGCGGTTCAGAATCTTCCCTGTGTGGGGAGCCGCCGAGGTCTATCCGCCAGAAAGCGCCGACCTGGCGCTGGTTTCAGTAAAGACCGAAGAGGAGCTGGGCGGCTGCGGGCTGGCCCCGATAAGCAGGGTGCTTACCTCCAGCGCCTTCCTTATAGCCAACCGGAATAGCTGGGAATCTAAGAATATGCGTGAGATACTGGTATCCCTTGGGCACACCGGTGAAGAGCTAGCTCCTGCCACCATCAGGGGCGACGCGCCGGTAATTGCTGAGCAGTACCCCGTTGAGCCTGCTACCGGCGACGCTGTCTGGTTGGCACTGCCTGACGGTCACCAGCAGATGCCTGCCACCAGCCTGCTTACCAGAGCCGGAATCCGGGTTAGCGATTACCCATCGGCCAACGGTAATCGCCGTCCGGAGACTAATCTTGATGGGGTCAGGGTTAAGGTGGTCAGGCCGCAGGATATGCCGGCGCAGGTGGCAAACGGGAACTTTGACCTGGCTATTACTGGCAGGGACTGGCTCACGGAGCATCTCTGCCAGTTCCCGTCAAGCCCGGTGGCCGAGCTTTTTGACCTTAAGTTCGGAGGGGTGAAGATAGTGGCCGTGGTGAGCAAGCACCTAGCGCTGGAAGATACAAGCGGCCTGAGGCAGCTCTGCAACGGGCCCGAGGTACCGCTACGGGTTGCCTCAGAGTACGTGAACATTGCTGATAAATATGCCAGAGATAGCCGCCTCGGCTGGTACCGGGTGGTTCCGACCTGGGGGGCGAGCGAGGGGTTCCTGCCCGAGGACGCTGACCTGCTCATAGAAAACACTCAGACGGGGCAGACTTTATCCCGCCATAACCTCAAGGCTATTGACCAGCTCTTTGAGTCAACTGCCTGCCTGATAGGCAATACGCTGGCGGCGCCGGGCGGTAGTAAAGGCGAAAGGATAAGACGGATTATTACCACCTTACAGGCGGTAGTGGAGGACTGAGATGATAATAATTGATGGCTTCCAGTCAGCAAAACTGGCGTTATCGCGGGTGCCTCTATTTGAGGTAAATTCAGCCTCTCCGGCATTAAGGGGGAGGCTAAAAGAGATATTCGGGGCAGAGATTAGCCCAGAGCAAGCTGTGAGGCAGATTATCGGTGAGGTGCGTGAGCGGGGAGATGCGGCAATTTATGACTATGCCCTGAGGATTGACGGGGTAGAGCTTACGGCTCTGGAGGTAGACAAGCAGCAGATAAGCAGCGCTTACAGGGAAGTAAGTGAGGAGCTGGTAGCCGCGCTCAAGCTGGCAGCGGAGCGAATCCGCTCCTTTCACAGTATGCAGTACCGCGAGATTCAGAAACGGGTGGGAAGACCGGACGTGGGCTGGGTAATACGCCCGCTGGAGCGCATCGGTATCTATGTCCCCGGAGGGACTGCCTGCTATCCCTCAACCGCCCTGATGACGGCGGTTCCCGCCAAAGTCGCCGGTGTTGATGAGGTTATCATGGTCACTCCGCCCGGGTTACAGGGAACAGTGCCGGCACCGACTCTGGTCGCCGCCGATATTGCCGGAGTTGACCGCATTTTCTGTGTCGGCGGTGCCCAGGCAATTGCAGCTCTGGCTTTCGGCACGGAGTCTATACCCCGGGTGGACAAGGTCTGCGGCCCGGGTAATATCTTTGTTGTCCTTGCGAAAAAGGCGGTCTACGGTGTGGTTGATATTGACGGGCTCCAGGGACCCAGCGAGGTGCTTATTATTGCCGATGACAGTGCTGACCCCAGATACTGCGCTGCCGACCTCCTGGCCCAGGCAGAGCATGATACACTAGCATCAGCCATCATGGTGACCACTTCCGAACGGCTGGCACGTGAGGTTGACCGGGAGGTGGAACGGGAGGCGGTGGGTCTATCCCGGCAGGGGATTATCACCGAGTCGCTGGGAAACCGGGGGATGATTGCCGTGGTCAGCAGTATAGACGAGGCTATAGAGCTAGCCAACCTGTATGCGCCGGAGCACCTCTGTCTTATGATAGACAGGGCTGCCAGCTATATTGACAGGGTGGTCAATGCCGGGGCGGTATACATTGGTAATGACTCTACTGTAGCCTTGGGCGACTATGTCGCCGGGCCAAGCCATGTATTACCCACCGGAGGCACTGCCCGGTTCAGTTCACCGCTGGGGATAGATAGCTTTATTAAATTCATAAACCTGGTCAGCATCAGCAAATCAAGCCTGAGACGGCTCGGACCGGCGGCACAGGCTATTGCCAGGGTAGAAGGATTTGAAGCCCATGCCCGGGCAGTGGAAAAACGCCTGAAATAGAAACCAAGGCTTCAGGGACTGGTAAAGATGGCTGAAAATAGAGGATTAGACAGGCTGATACGGCGGGAAATAGTCAGCGTGGGCGGCTATATCCCGGGCAGGTCAGCCGAGGCGCTGGCGGCAAAGATACCCGCCGGCGATGTTATCAAGCTCAACGCTAATGAGAACCCGTACGGCTGCTCGCCCCGGGTAAACCGGGCTCTGGCCAGCTACCCTTACCTGAATATCTACCCTGATGCCGGACAAACGGAACTGAGAGGGCTGCTTGCCGGCTATACCGGAGTTGCCGCTGAGAATATTGTTGCTTCCAACGGCAGCAACCAGCTCATTGACGATGTGCTGCGGTTGTTTATAGCCCCGGGCGACGAGGCGATAAACTGCGTGCCTACCTTTGACCTGTACCGTTTCAGGACGCAGATATATGGCGGCACCGTAGTCGAGGTGCGACGGGATAAAGAATTTAACGTTGATGTAAATGCCGTAAAAGCCGCTATAACCGGAAAGACCAGGATGATATTTCTTGCCACTCCAAATAATCCCACCGGCACGGTAACCCCGCCGGAGGATATACAGGAGATGGCGGATACAGGGCTACCGGTGCTGCTGGATGAAGCCTATATTGAGTTCGGCGGCAAGACAGCGGCGCCGCTGGTCAACCACTATCAGAACCTGATGGTACTGCGCACGTTCAGCAAGTGGGCAGGTCTGGCGGGCATGAGAATAGGCTACGGCATCTTCCCTCGCAAAATTGCAGAGTACCTAGTGAAGACCAAGGTTCCCTTCAGTGTCAGTGCCGCCGCCGTGGTCGCCGTCCGCGAAACATTGGGCGACTTGAAATATGTCCAGGAAAGGGTGAAGCTGATAGTTGCAGAGCGGGAGAGACTTTTTGCCGGGCTGAGCGAGTTTAAATGGCTGAAGCCCTTCCCCTCCGAGGCTAACTTTATCTTCTGCTCAGTGCTGAAGGGCGATGCCCGGAAAGTCCAGCAGGAGATGCAGGACAGGGGAATACTCATCCGCTACTTTGATATACCGCTGCTTGAGAATGCCATCCGCATCAGCGTCGGCAAGCCGGAGCATACCAATGCTTTAATCAGGGCACTGCGCGAGATTGGGGGTTAACTATGGCTAACAGGAAATCTACGATTAAACGTGAGACGATGGAGACCAATATCAGCCTGGAGCTTAATATTGACGGCAGTGGCAAGAGGGAGATAAGCACCGGCATCAGGATGTTTGACCACATGCTTGCCCAGCTTGCCCAGCACGGGCTATTTGACATAAAGATTTCAGCCACGGGCAATGACCAGCACCACCTGGTCGAGGACGTTGCCATCTGCCTGGGGAAGGCTTTCGGCGAAGCTCTGGGGGAGAAGCGGGGCATTGTCCGGATGGCGGACGCCACGGTGCCGATGGACGATGCCTTAGCCATGGTCGCTGTTGACCTGAGTGGCAGGGGCTACGCCGTGGTGGAAATACCGTTTGCTGATAAGGAGCTGAGCGGGTTGGAGACTGACCTTATCCGCCACTTCCTTGAGTCCTTCGCCATTGAAGCCAGGCTTAACCTGCACGCCCGGGTCGCCTATGGCACCAACGACCACCATAAAGCCGAAGCCATGTTTAAAGCCCTGGGCAGGGCGCTGGACAAAGCCACAAGGGTTGACGAGCGGATTTCCGGCAGGCTGCCGACCACCAAGGACTTACTTTAGCGGTAGCTTACTGCCCGTCAGCTTCTCATAAGCCTGCACGTATCTTCGGGTGGTAGCCCTGATTACCTCGGGGGGTAACATCGGGGCAGGTGGCTCTTTGTTCCAACCTGACTGGACCAGCCAGTCACGGACGGGCTGCTTATCAAAGCTCGGCTGGGACTGCCCTGCCTTATACCCCGCCGCATTCCAGAAGCGGCTTGAGTCCGGGGTCAGAAGCTCATCAATAAGTATCAGATTACCCCCGTCCCGCCCGAACTCCATCTTGGTATCGGCGATGATAATGCCCCGGCTCCCGGCATACTCCCGCGCATAGCTATAGATAGCCAGGCTCTTCTCTTTTATCTCCTCGGCTGCATCTCCCAGCAGGCGTATCATCTCGTCCATGGTGAGCGGCTCATCGTGACCGTTTTCCGCCTTGGTGGTCGGGGTAAACAGCGGCTCCGGCAGTTCCTCGCTTTCCACCAGACCCTGAGGCAATGCTATTCCGGAGACGGTGCCCTTCTGCTGATACTCCGCCCAGGCTGAACCGGAAAGGTAGCCCCGCACCACGCATTCCACAGGCAGCCGCTCCACCTTCTTCACAATCATTGACCTGCCTGTCAGATAGGACGGGTAGGGGAACCAGTTTTCACCGGCGAGGTAGGAGTCAAGCTGGCGGACATCATCAACCGTTTCAACAAGGTGGTTGGGCACCAGGTCTTTGGTCTGATTGAACCAGAAGACGGATAGCTGGTTAAGCACGATACCCTTTTTGGGAATGCCGCAGGGCAGGACGGCATCAAAAGCCGAGATACGGTCGGTGGCGACGATAAGCAGCAAGTCGCCAAGGTCATACGTATCCCTCACCTTGCCCCGCACAAATAACGGGAGAGGTAAATCAGCGGTCAGGAGCACAGCGTCAGCACTCATAGGGCTCTCGGAGCCAGATTCCCTGGTTTGGTAGTGCTCTGCTGTTTCCACTGCGCCTTTGTCAGACCCAGCCGCGTAAAGATGTCATCTACATAGCGCAGGTAGTATTGGTAGTCAAAGAGTGGCTCCAGCTCTGCCAGCGGCAGGACTGCGGTGACCTCGGGGTCAGCTTTAAGCTGGGTAAGAAACTTTTTGTTTCCCTGCCATGCTTTCATGGCATTACGCTGCACCAGCTCGTAGGCTTTCTGCCGGGAAAGTCCTTTATCAATGAGTGCGAGCATTATCCGCTGGGAGAAGACGAGGCCCCTGGTTAGTTCCATGTCCTGCTTCATCTTTCTGGGGTAGACCTGAAGCCCGCTCACGATGGAGGTGAACATGGCAAGGGCATAGTCCAGCAGCAGGCAGGAGCCGGGCAGGGTAATACGCTCGGTAGATGAGTGGCTGATGTCACGCTCATGCCACAGGGCGATATTCTCCATTGCCGTCAGGGCATAGCCCCGGACCAGACGGGCAAGCCCGCAGATGCGTTCGCAGAGCTCCGGGTTGCGTTTGTGGGGCATGGCAGAGGAGCCGGTCTGCCCGGCGCTGAATGGCTCCTCTACCTCCCGTGTCTCGGTCTTCTGCAGCGCCCTGATTTCGGTGGCAAACTTCTCAAGCGAGCCGAATATTATTGCCAGGGTGGTAATAAACTGTGCGTGCCGGTCACGTTGCAGGACCTGATTGGATACGGGCGACGGAGCCAGCCCCAGCTTAGCGCAGGCCCTCTCCTCAACATCGGGCGGAACGGTGGCATAGGTGCCAACCGCCCCCGAAATTTTGCCAACTGCAATTATTCTCTTTGCTTCGGTAAGCCGCTGGAGATTGCGCCTCATCTCCTCTGTCCACAGCGCCAGCTTCAGCCCGAATGTGATTGGCTCGGCGTGAACGCCGTGAGTACGCCCTATCATCGGCGTATACTTGTGCTCTATGGCTTTCTGCGCCAGCACCGAGATAAGCTCTTTTATATCCTGGTTGAGTATCTGCGCGGCTTCTACCATCTGCAGGCTGAGCGCAGTGTCCATTACGTCAGACGAGGTAAGACCCAGGTGAATATACCGGGACTCACTGCCCAGACTCTCTGACACCGAACCGAGAAAAGCGGTCATGTCATGGTGGGTCTCTTTCAGGATTTCCTCCATGCGCCTCAGGTTACACTTAGCCAGCTTTATTCTGGGGATAGCATTGCGGGGGACAACGCCGACTTCAGCCCAGGCATCGCAGACGGCAATCTCTACATCAAGCCACTTATTGTACTTGTTTTCCTCAGACCAGATACGCTTCATCTGGGGTCTTGAGTATCGCTCAATCATCTGTCAGCTCCTTAGCAGTTCTAGGCAGACTGTAGCTGATTTCTATACTTCTCGTAAGACGTTCTTATATCGTCGTGCTTTATTCCCAGGATTTCGGCGGCAAGATAGGCAGCATTCCTGGCGCCGGCAGCACCGACAGCTACTGTGGCTACCGGTATGCCGGCAGGCATCTGGACTATAGAGAGCAGGGCATCTACCCCCTTCAGTGCACTGCCTGCCAGGGGTACCCCGATGACGGGCAGGGTAGTCCAGCTAGCCAGTACGCCGGGCAAATGGGCGGCGCCGCCCGCCGCAGCGATGATAACCTCAATCCCCCGCTCCCGGGCAGCCAGGGCGAACTGCCTTGCCTTCTCCGGGTTGCGGTGCGCCGATATTACGTTGACCTCATAACTAATGCCAAGGCTTTCCAGTGCGTCCAGTGTCGCCTGCACGGCTTCTGCATCTGATTTGCTTCCCATGACCACAGTAGCTAAAGGCATGAACCCTATTCCCTTAGTCCCCTTCCCTTTTGAGAGGCTTTACCCCTTTATAACACCCTGTTTTGTTTACTTTCAGCCGAAGGAGATTTCTATTATAAAGGGGCTGGTGCCCCCATTCAACACCCGGTGCTTATTAAAGCAATATCCTTACGGTAGTGACAGCCGTCAAAGTGGATGCGGGGGATATTAGCATAGACCTTTTCCCTTGCCTCGGCAACTGTTTTACCCATGGCGGCTACGGTGAGCACGCGCCCGCCGCTGGTCACTATCTGCCCGGCGTCCAATCCGGTTCCTCCGTGAAATACCATGATGTCCCCGTCTACATCGTCCAGCCCGGTAATCGGTAAGCCGGTCTTGTAGTTCCCCGGGTA
>CAYUBP010000012.1:0-13531 GCA_964443115.1 uncultured Dehalococcoidales bacterium
GGTATGATGTCCATACCGATAACGGCAACGCCATTGAGCCGATGTCCGGGAAACCGTATAACCAGCTTACACCGGACTACCTGGTCCACCTATTTGGCCCCGCCGACCAGCAGCTCATCTTCCCCTCCATCTATCCCGGAGATGAGTCACTGTTCATTTTCTCCGGCGGCAGGGGTGTCGTCCGCGTGATTGACCCCTGGAGGTAACTACCTAGCTTCTACCCGAAGCGCTACTAAAAACAAGAGGGAGGATGGGTAAACAACCCACCTCCCTCTTGTTCATGAGACTTATCTCTTCGGCTCACGTCTTCTCCGGCCTGATTATCAATACCGGCAAAGAGGAGTGATGCAGCACGAAATCAGCCGTGCTCCCGAGAACCAGGCGCCTCACCCCTCCATGCCCGTGGCTGGCAATCGCAATTAGCTCTATGCCGTTTTCCCCGGCGTAGTTTATGATTGTCTCTCCCGCTACACCTGGAAGAACCACGCATTCCACGTCCAGCCCATTTTCCCGCATCGGTTCCGCAACCCGTCTCAGGTAATCATCCGCTGCGCTCTGCTCATTTCTGGTGCGCCGCACTGCCCCCTCCGTAGACATCGGAACCCCCGGCTCCCCCGGTATGCTGATGGGGATAGTTATCTCTGGAAGGCTGACTACGCGTAAGAGTACAACCTGGCTCCTGTGGCACAGCGCCTCATCAATGACGTAGGGCAGGATTCCCTCAGCCGTACTGGAGCCATCAAGACAGACCAGGATTCTCTTAAACACTGTGCTTACCTCCTCTTATAGTCTGGCGCCTACGCTAACCGCCTACAGTATAGCATGATAGACAACCATCCCGCCCTCTTTCTTTAAGTGCTACTTTTCTCCGTTCCTGAGCTTTTTTAGAACGCCATCTTTGAACTTGACAAAACAGGCAAGCAGAGCATATTATATTCATGTATGCGTAACTACGCATACTGTATTGCGAGGTGATATATGCGAGACCTGGTCAGGGCTTTCAAGGTGTTGTCAGATGAGACCAGGCTCAGGATACTCAACCTCCTCCTGGAAAGGGAGTGCTGCGTCTGCGAGGTGATGCAGGCACTGGAAATCTCACAGAGCCGCGCCTCCCGCAACCTGGGCGCCCTGTATAATACCGGGTTTCTCAAATACAGGAAAGATGGTCTCTGGTCGCTATACTCTATAGACAGCGAGGGGATGCCTGTCTATTTCCCCGACCTGGTGGCGGCTATCACCAGGGCACTGGAGGGTAATCCCGTAGTAGCGCAGGACAGAGAGCGCCTGAAGAAGGCAAAGCGGGTCGGGGCAGTTTGCGCAGCACGTATAGCCAAAAGGAAACCGACGTAACATGGAGCTACTTCTTGAGCTGCTGAAGGGCGGCTGGACGACCATCCAGGACTACCTGCTGGTTCACCTCCCTTTCGTGATACCCGCTTTCTTTCTCGCCGGCGCGCTATATGCCCTTTTCCCCAGGGACAAAATCCTCCGTTACCTGGGCCCGGACTCGCCGAGGCACATCGCCTATCCCATGTCAGTGCTTGCCGGGTTGTGCCTTGCCGTCTGCTCCTGCACCATCCTGCCGTTGTTTGCTGGAATAAGGAGGAGTGGGGCAGGACTTGGGCCAGCGGTCGCCTTCCTCTACACGGCACCAGCAACAAACATCATGGCTGTCATATATACCGGCGGTCTCATTGGCTGGGACTTTGCCCTTGCCCGCATCATCCTGTCTATATTCTTTGCTCTCATTATCGGCATTACCATGTCCGCCCTGCTACCAGACAAGGCACCCAAGACGGCTAAAGACGCTGCCGCTGCGGAAGCCTTCGCCTGCTCCACCAGCAATGGCAGGACACCGGGATGGCTCTGGGGCTTCTTTGGCGCCCACCTCGCCGTGCTACTGTGGGGAGCTTCCCCCGTCCTAGAGCTTCCAGTTAAGCTGCCGGGACTGGCGGTGCTCATCGCGGCACTTGTGTTTGTTGCCCGTAAGGCGCTGAACCGGGACATGTTCCTGAGCTGGATGCGGGAGACATGGTTCTTTGTCCGCACTATTCTGCCATTGCTGCTAGCGGGTATCTTCGTCGCCGGCATGCTGAGAGTAGTCATTCCGTCGGAGTTTGTCGGCGAGTACTTCGGCGGCACCACAATTACCGCTACGTTCGGGGCAGTGCTCTTCGGCGTTTTCGCTTACTTCCCCACCCTGGTGGAGGTGCCCATGGCACGGCTCTTTCTTGACCTGGGCGTTGGTGTAGGGCCACTGGTCGCCTACCTGCTGGCCGACCCTGTAATATCACTGCCCAGCATCCTGGTAGTCAGGCAGTTCATCGGTAATAAGAGACTCCTCTTATATGTAGGCATCATAATCATCTGCTGCACCGCCGCCGGACTGATATATGGCTTTATCGCCGGTTAGGGCGCGGCAATGAATAGGAGGTACAGGAGATGGTAATCAAGATACTGGGAACGGGGTGTGCCCGGTGCCAGCAACTGGAGAAGACAGTGCAGGAGGTCGTCAGGGAGATGGGGATTGATGCTAAGGTAGAAGAAGTGAAGAACATGAACCAGATAATGAAGTACCCCATCCTGATGACCCCGGGTCTCGTCATTGATGAGAAGCTGGTCTGCTCCGGGCGTGCGCCCACCAAAGCAGAGGTCACCACCTTCATCACTACCGCACTGGCTAAAGAATCCTAAGGATAAAGGAAACAAATATGCCGGAAAAGAAGCCGCGTCCTGATGCTGCGCCCGCGATGAGTATAAAGAAAATGACCTTGCTTGACGGCTCCCGTGTAGGCATCATGAACCTGGAGAATATCCTCAAGGAAGTTGCCGAACTGAAGCTGACCGATGCCCAAGCTATCAGGGCGGAACTGCTCAAGAGGGTCAAGGTCTATAATTATGTACCACCCGGCGCAGAGAACGAATACTCGGCAGCATTGTACCAGGAATACCAGCGGAAAACCGGAGCCATTAAAAACACTGGCGAAACCGAGGCACACAGGCACACCAGCCGCTGAATATTCGGGTGAGAGTAGTATCGCGGCTGGTTCAGCCGTATGGAGAAATTCAGACATTTGGGAGCGCTACATGGCTGCACAGAGTAGACAGGGCATTCTGAGCCTGGCGTTTGCTATCATGCTGCTGGCTGTTATACTTACTGGCTGCGGAAGCCAGGCGGCCTCACCCCAGGCGGACAGACCCCCCGTCCCGGCAGATAGGGTAGAGATAGTCCTCTTTCACCGGACTATGCGCTGAGCAACCTGCCTGTATGCCGAGGACGGCATACACTACACACTTGAAAACTATTTTGCAGACGAGATGGCTAGCGGCAGGGTATCCTACGAAACAGTTAACTTAGAAGATAAGAACAAAGCAGCAATTCTCAGGAAATACAATGCCTATACCCTGTCCGTCTTTATCAGCACGACAATAGGTGACACCGAATATATAGAGCCGGTGATTGATATCTGGTTCTACGTGGGTGACGACAGGGCATTTGTCCAAGCGGTGAAAAGCCAGGTTGAAGCCAGGCTCAAAGGCACAGTCTGATGGACTTAGCGGGGACGCTGCACCAGTTAGCGTCAGACATCAATATCCCGGTACTTTCGGCACTGCTGCTGGGGCTGGTAACTGCCATCAGCCCCTGCCCGATGGCGACCAATATCGCCGCCATCGCCTACGTCAATCGCCAGGTAAGCAGCCGCAAGAACGCTGCCATAAGCGGTTCGCTCTATACCCTGGGGCGTATGTTCTCCTACTCCCTGCTTGGCATCCTTATTATTCTAGCCGGGCTTGAAATCCCCGGGGTCGCCACGTTTCTCCAGGACTTCGGCGAGAGGGTTCTGGGGCCATTGCTGATAGTCACCGGAGTAATTATGCTGGTCATTGACCGGTTCTCTTTCGGCAGGGGAAACGGCAGGCTGTCGGCAATAGGCGACAGGCTCGCCGGGCGGGGCAAGCTCGGTGCCTTTCTGCTGGGTATGCTTTTTGCCCTCGCCTTCTGCCCCTACAGCGCTATCATATTCTTCGGGGTTCTGATACCCTTAGCCATGAATTCAGCCGCAGGCATAACGCTGCCAGCGGTATATGCCATTGGCACCGGCCTGCCGGTGCTGGTATTCGGCATTCTACTGTCGGCCGGTATAGCCGGTGTTGCAGGCTGGCTCAACGCCGTCAGCCGTGCCGAGAAGGTCATCCGCATCATAGTATCTTTAATATTTATCGGCGTGGGAATATACTACGTGGTGCTCTGGATACAGAGCTAAGCCCCGATAGGAAGGAGCAGCCCAGTGTCTGAAACCAGCGGAACTGTAGCCGGCAGGCTCTCGTTCCTTGACCGGTTTTTAACTCTATGGATATTCCTGGCGATGGGCTTCGGTGTGGGGTTGGGCTACCTCGTGCCCGCCGTTGCTGACGCCATCGACTACTTTTCCGTTGGCACCACCTCTATACCTATCGCCATCGGGCTAATCCTGATGATGTACCCGCCGCTGGCAAAGGTCAGGTATGAAGAGATGGGCAGAGTCTTCCGGGACTGGCGGGTGCTTGGGGCATCTCTCATACAGAACTGGATTATCGGGCCGGTTCTCATGTTCCTGCTGGCGATACTCTTCCTCGGCTTCATCTGGCCCTACCCGGACTACATGGTGGGCCTTATCATGATTGGACTGGCACGCTGCATCGCCATGGTCATCGTCTGGAACGAGCTCTGTAAAGGCGATAACGAGTATGCTGCCGGACTGGTCGCCCTCAACTCCGTCTTTCAAATCATCTTCTACTCGGTATACGCCTATACCTTCATCACCGTTCTCCCCGGCTGGTTCGGTCTTGAAGGTTCAGTTGTAAAGATTACCATCTGGGAGATAGCCCAGAGCGTGCTGATTTACCTGGGTATTCCCTTCTTCGGCGGTATGCTCACCCGCTTTGTCCTCATCAAGACCAGGGGAAGAGAATGGTACGAGAGCAAGTTCATCCCCAAGATAAGCCCGATAACGCTGTCGGCTCTGCTTTTCACCATCGTGGTGATGTTCTCGCTCAAGGGAGAGCTAATCGTGCAGATACCGCTGGACGTGGTCCGCATCGCCGTCCCCCTGCTTCTCTACTTCGTCATCATGTTCCTGGTCTCGTTCTACATGGGCAAGAGAATCGGCGCGAGCTACCCGAAAACGGCAAGCATTGCCTTCACCGCCGCCAGCAACAACTTTGAGCTGGCGATTGCCGTGTCTGTAGCCGTCTTCGGCATCGGCTCGGGGCAGGCATTCGCCGCCGTTATCGGGCCCCTGGTGGAAGTACCGGTGCTTATAAGCCTGGTAAACCTGGCGCTGTATTTCAGAAGGAGGTTCTTCGCCGGGGAAGCCCAAGAACCAGCTTGCGCGATTGATGAGGTCAAGTCTAAAGACTAGCGCCGGAGAGCAATACCAATCCACCCACCCACCCGCCTGCCGCCCTCTCATTCCTGCTGGCGCACCCCCTGAACTCATAAAATAGCCGCCATTTACTAGTGGCTAAAACTGTTCATTTCGGCTATAATGTGCACAGCAAAATTTCGTTACTGCGGCGACACAATGCGCATTGAAAGCAACAAGCAAATAGAACACCTGGGTGCAGTAAGGGTACACTCCGTGCGCCGCCTCCTGGAGCTTGACTCCGGGGCCAGAGTCCCTACCCAGCTTAAGGAAGGCGCCGAGCCCCAGAGAATTGAGCGTGACGCTATCAGCGGCATTCAGCAAAAAATGGCTATCGTCCTGCCGATAAAAGACGAGGACCTTAAGGTATTTGAAGGCGTGCTGAGCGGCATCCCCCACGATTGCCTGATGATTGTGATGTCCAACAGCCAGCGGGGAGAGATTGACAACCTGAAAAAGGAACAGGAAATCCTGGACCGGTTCTGCGCCGCCACCAGGAGAGGCTCCATCATCATCCACCAGAAAGACCCCCGCCTGGGGCAGGCGCTGGCTGACTGCGGATACAGCCAGATCCTCGATGAGAATGGACTGGTTAGAAGCGGCAAGGCAGAAGGGATGATTATCGGCATTCTGCTGTCTCTGCTGCTGGGCAAAGAATACGTTGGCTTTATTGACACGGATAACTACATCCCGGGGGCGGTATGGGAGTATGCCCAGCACTATGCCATCGGCTTCATCCTCTCTGACTCGCCCTATGCCATGACCCGGATTCTATGGAGGTACAAGCCCAAGATTTCCGGCGAGCTGTACTTTAAGAAATGGGGGCGGGTATCGGAAATAACCAACAGGTACATAAATCACTTCATATCCACAAAGGGCAAATTTGAGACCGACGTTATCAAGACAGCCAATGCCGGCGAACATGCCATGAGCCTGCAACTGGCAAAGAAGCTGACCTACGCCACCGGCTACGGCGTGGAAACACAGGAGCTGATGTCTATCTTTGAGCAGTTCTCGGGGCTACTGCCGATAGCTGATAAAACAGTTGCGGAAAAGGGGGTTGATATAGTCCAGACGGAGACAATCAACCCCCATATTCATGAGGAGAGAGGCGAAGAGCACCTGATTCAGGACATGCTCCTGCCCAGCCTCTCTGTAATTTACCACAACCCGCTATGCGAAGACGCCACCAGGCAATTGATAACCAAGCACCTGGTAGAGCTGGAGTGCATGCCCCCCGGCGGCGATGTCCCGCAACTGAGGATGATTCCGCCGCCGGAAAATGCCGATATGCAGAAGTTTGCTGGCGCCATGGACAGGTACCTTGGCGAGTCTTCCGTGCCCAAAGGCTGGCCCGTGCTGGCAAGCCTGCCAACAGCCGCCCGCAAAGCACCCGAGGTCATGAAAGTGGTCTTTACCGACCTTGACGGCACCCTGCTTCATCCGGTCAGCTACTCATATGCGGCGGCACTTGATTCCGTGCGAAGGTTGCAGGAAGCAAGAATCCCGATAGTGTTCTGCTCCGCCAAGACAATAGCGGAGCAGCAGGTCTACCGGCAGGAACTTGGCGTCAAAGACCCGTTCATTGTCGAAAACGGCGCCGCCATAGTAGTGCCCAGAGACTATTTCCGTTTCCCCTTTTCCTACAGCAGGATAATTGATGACTACTTCGTTATTGAGCTCGGCGTCCCCTACGAAGAAGTCCGGAACAGGCTCAGAGCGCTAAATAACAACCCCCATGCCAAGGTCACCTTCTTCGGAGACCTCAGCACGGAGGAGGTGTCCAAGGTAACGGGACTGAACCTGATGATGGCAGAACTTGCCAAAAAGAGGGAGTACAGCGAAACGGTAATAATAGAGGGAGACAGGAAACACCAGCAACTGACCTTAGACGCTATAAAAGCAGCGGGGCTGAGCTACACCTTCGGCGGCAAGTTCTACGAAGTGTTCCATGGTGGGGACAAGGGGAAAGCCGTCAAGATTTTGATGGAGCTCTTCAAGCTCAACTCTGGCGATGTCTATACGGTCGGTATCGGCGACAGCCTGAACGACGCTGAGATGCTGGCTACCGTGGACTCACCGATACTGGTGCAGACGGCGACTAACCGGTGGAGCAGACTGAAAATCAAGAACCTGAAACGCGTCGTCGGCATAGGCCCCGAAGGTTGGGCAAGGGCAGCCTCAGAGCTACTAGGCAACACCAGCCAGAAAAAATAGTCAGCACAGGCACCGGTCCATGCACGCACTCCAGCCTGCTACGCTTGCAGCAGGCGGGGAACAACCCTAGAACCCTATCTTCAGGGTTACTATCTCAAAAGGCTTGACCCAGAACCTTATCTTTCTGCCCCGGAACTTCACCTCTTCCCCTGCCTCCTCCAGGAGATTGGCTACCTTTACCGAGGTTGGCTCCCGGAAGAGGGTTATCTCCCCCCATGTCTTCTCGCCCTTCGTTTCAAAGAACCTCAGGATTACCTCGTTATTATCCTCCGCCTTCTTGAAAGCGACCAGCACCAGGTTATCCGGCTTCAACTCAACGAAAGAAAACTGGTGGGGGAAAATCCTGTACCCCTTCGTCACCGGCAACTGGAAACCCATCAGGCTGCAATTAAACTCGTAGGCTGGCTTGAAGGCATCACTCTCCTTCCAGCCATTCCGGTGAGGGAAGAGGGCATATTCAAACGTATAAGTCTTTAGCTCCTGGGCATCGGGGGTAGGAATTGCGGGTCCGGTAATACCGTCAGATGACAGCATCAGGATACTGCGCAGCAGAGTGAGATAAATTTCACCGTTCCTGACTTCATGGGCGGGTAGCCCCTTATTAATCAGGGCCACCCCCTTTTCCTCGTCAGAATAGTCAACCCAGTTCAGCGCAGGATAGATGCCGGATGGGTCTTCCACCCATTCTCCCCTCGGCTTATCGTAGTACTGGTTGACGCGCCGGCTTATCACGCCAAACTGAGTCTCGGAGGAATATCTTGGGGAGTTGATACTTGTCGCAAATTTCACCCGTATCCGGACCTGGGGATGGCGGTTGTTAATCGTGGTAACAAAATCAATCCGCGGTATATCGCTATATATCGTTATCTTCTTGGAGATAGAGATGAAGTTGTGCCGCCAGAGCACCGGCCTCAGCCTGTCCAGGAGCCGGTAGGGCCATATCAACGAATAGTACTCGCTCTCAATATCAATTACCCGCCTCAGAGGAGTCTTGTTGATTTTAAATCTCTTCAGCCGGAACTTGCCGAATTTTACCCCCCGGTCACCCTCTGTCTTGAAGGCTTCCTCCAGGTTCTGCCGGTGGTAGTAAAGGTCGCCCGTTTCCTCCTCCAGTACCAGCTCGTTTCCCCGAACCAGATGTTTCCCCTCCTTTTGAACGTCAATCAGCCCGTTGGAAGGGTCTATGGTTACCTTAAAGAACTGGTTCTGGATAGTGTTGCCGGTAATCTTAATCTTAGGGTGGGGAGAGCCGCGCGGCTTTCTCCTCAATATCTTGTATGTCCTGTAACCGCACGGGGGAACAGTCGCCACGAAGCCGAGCTTAACCGTCTGGTAAGAGTCATCCCGGTACCGCGAAAACTCCAGAATTTCAGCTTCCAGCTCCTCCCTGCCGCTCCGCACCCCCGCTATCCTCTTGACCCTTCCCCGGTCGAACCCGAGTTCCACTTCCACCCAGTTGGTCACCGTCCATGAGAGCGGGTTAAAGACGATGATATCATCCTGAGTCTGCAGGTTAGAAGCGATGACACCAACGAAATTAACGAGCACCTGGTTCAGGTGAATCTTAAGGTATTCAAAGTTGTCCTTCGCCTCCTCGTAACCCTCGTCCATCCCCGTCCCCGGCGCCACGTCGTGGAAGGCTCCCCACAGCACCTTCTTCCAGTTGTCCCTGAACTCATCAACCGGGTACGGCACCCCAAGCAGCCAGGCGATGGTGACCCACCTCTCACAGGCAAGTATCAGGTGTTCATATCTTCTCAGGTTCTGCTTAACCCACATCCGGCTGGAAGAGCAGTGGGGGAATATGCGGGAAAGCCTTCCCGAATACAGCTCACCGCGCCTGGTCTTGAGGTCAGCAGCTTCTCCCTCCAGCCCATTGAAGAAATCAGACGGGCTGGCGATAACCATTGTTGAGTCATCGTGAGTCCTGTTCCATTTCTTAACGGCGCGCACCGTCTCCGGCTGGGGTGGTATTGAGCCGCTGCCCGAGGGCATCAGTATATGACCGGTAACCGCTGACGCCTTGAGGGTATCAAAGCTCTCCTGCAGCTTTTGGAGGTCCAACCCCGCCCTGTAGCCAAGCGGCATCCAGTGTGTCAGTATCTCGGTGCCATCCAACCCCTGCCACATGAATTCAGAGGGGCGGTCATAGTAGGCTCCCCTTCGGAAGGCAAAGTATTTGTAGCCCGCCCTGGTATATATCTGCGGCAGCTGAGCATTATAGCCGAAGCTATCCGCCCCCCACATTACCGGCACGTCAATCCCGAACTTCTGCTTAACGTAGCGCTTGCCGAAGAGTATCCCCCTGACCAGTGTTTCCCCGCCGGGAATCATGGTATCAGCCATAAGGTACTCACCGCCGGCAATTTCTATTTTCCCGGCCTCAATCAGCTTCTTCAGCGCAGCAAAAACGCTTGGGTTTCTCCTCTCCAGCTCCTCCAGCAGAACGGTCTGCTCTATCAAGAACTTATAGCCGGACTTTTCCATAAGCTCTATCGCCGGCTTCAGGATGAGCTCAATTGTTATGTACAGGTAGTCCTCTTTGGTGAATGCCCAGACCGCATCGTAATGACTGTGGGGGACCAGATATATCGTATGCATCAAACCACCTGCCCAGTTGTGAGATCGTGCCGTTTCATAAAGACTGCCCGCCGAAGTTTATGATTTAATTGTCCCGGAGACCGGGAAAGTGTAAGCTTATATTTACAGTCAGCCGTGCAGATGATAGCTATTTACATTATAGCATAATAAAATGCCTGCCCACCCTGAATATCCTGGCAGGGTTCTGCTCATTCTTGGTTGTTAGGACGTGTCATTGCGAGGAGCGTAGCGACGAAGCAATCTGATACAAAGAGATTGCTTCGCTCCGCTCGCAATGACAACCAAGATTGCGTAAAAGGCCTGGCAGGCTCTATTTGCATTCTTACTTGACGTTATCAGCGTTACTCAAGGGGAAACCTGATAGGGGTATACAATACGGGCGTATACCAAACGAATTACGAGCGGCAGGGACAGCAGAGGTACTGCATACGATTGTTCGGACTGTATTGTCAGTTACTGCGCTCCCTTATTGAAAAGCACAGATACGGTATCACCATCCTGAACCTGATATTCACGGCTTTCCACATGCTTACGGCCCGCTTTAGCCACCGCCGCCTCACTACCCAGCCCAACCAAATCCTCGCAGGCAATAACCTCTACCCGTATAAAGCCTTTCTCCATGTCAGTATGGATTTTCCCGGCCGCCACCGGGGCTTTATCTCCCCTCCGGCATGTCCAAGCACGCACTTCATCTTCTCCCACCGTAAAGAAGGTGACCAGCTCCAGCGCACGGTACGCGGCGTGGACGAGGCGCTCCATTGATGACTCTTCCAGCCCCAGCGCCCGCAAAAAATCAGCCTGCTCTGCCGGCTCTAGCTCAGAGATGTCAGCCTCATCTTTGCCGCAGACAACAATCATCTCCGCTTGCTCGGCATCGGCAATGCCCTTTAACGCAGCGACATACTCGTTAGTGTTATCTTCCACAGATTTGATGTTGGCTATATATAATACCGGCTTCAGCGAGACAAGATTGCAGTCACGGAGACTGGCACGTTCCTGGACGGTCAGCCCCTGCCTGCGTGCCGGAATGCCCTGCTGAATACCGGCTAGCACCTTCTCACAAATAGCAGCTTCCCGGACAGCATCCTTATCTGCGGCACGCAACCTCTTTGCCAGGCGGACTATCTTGTTTTCAAGGGTTACACCATCAGCGACCATCAATTCCAGGTCAACTGTCTCAACATCCCGCACCGTGTCTACCGTCCCATACTCAAAGGGAACATTGTTACCCTCAAAACAACGTACCACGTGCAGCAGGGCGTCAACATTTTTTATATGCCCGAGCAGACGGAACCCGCGGCTGTCTGTCTGCGGGCGAACCGAAAGACCGGGGATGTCAACTACCTCAAGTGTCGTCGGCACTACTTTGCGCGGCTTATACATCGCTGCCAGTCTCTCAAGCCGCCGGTCAGGCACCTTAATCACCAGCCGGTTCATATCTGAACCGCTTAATCCAGAGACTCTGGAAGCAGTTATTGCTTTAAAAATGACCGTCTTTCCGCAGAAGGCGAGACCTATCAGGCCGCAGCTCAAAGCCATACCAATTCCTCTCTTCTTGACACATGCATGAAGGCGCGTTAGAAGGCAATGTTGAACTTGTGAGCGGGTTCTCAGAATAGGATGTCAGACGAGGATTTCCTATCTCAAGTCAACTGTACTTAATTATAAATTAAATGCCGGGGCAGCCACAAGTGAGGCAGATACCAGGATAGAACACCATCTACCAGATACCGCACCGTATAACAAGCTCCCTGGCATTATTGGGTCAGACGACTCCGCTCGCATACCCCAGGAACCTGTTAAGCTGTTCCGGGTTACTCGTAGTCACCATAGCATCCTCGTAGGCAACTACGTGCTTCCTGACCAGATTGGCAAGTGCCTGGTCAAGGGTCTGCATGCCATCCTTGCTGCCAACCTGCATTATTCCTGGCAACTGAAAGCTCTTCCCATCCCGGATAAGGTTCCTGACTGCATAGGTAGCAGTCAATATCTCAATAGCAGCGACCCGCCCTCCCCCCATGCGGGGCAGGAGTGCCTGAGATAAGATTGCTTCCAGTACCTGGGAAAGCTGGAGCCTGACTTGTGGCTGTTGACTGGGCGGGAAAATGTCAATCATACGGTCAACCGTCTGGGCAGCATCAGTCGTATGCAGTGTACCCAGTACGAGGTGCCCGGTTTCGGCTGCCGTGATTGCGGTAGCTATGGTAGCAAGGTCCCTCATTTCTCCAAGGACTATAACGTCCGGGTCATGCCGCAGAGCATGTACAAGGGCACCGGCAAAGGACTTGGTATCGTCCCCCAAATCCCGCTGGGCGATGATACACCCCTTGTTTGGGTGTAAGAACTCTATGGGGTCTTCAATAGTAATCACATTCCGCTCATCATTTTCATTCAGGTGGTCAATCATGGCAGCCAGCGTCGTAGACTTGCCGCTGCCGGTGGGACCGGTCACAAGGATTAATCCTCTGGGCTTCAGAACAAGCTCTTTGCAGATTTGGGGTAATTCCAGTTCATCAATAGTGAGAACACGGAGCGGCACCAGACGAAAGGCAATACTCAGGCTCCCTCTCTGGCGCATCACGCTGACACGGAACCGAGCTAATCCAGACAGGCTATAGGCAAAGTCCAGCTCAAGCTCCCTGAGGAAAGTGTCCCTCTGCTCCCCGGTAGTTATCTCTTCAAAAACACCCTGGATATCCTCCGGCGAGACGGCTGGCAAGTCCTGTTGTTTCCGGAGCGCCCCGTCAATACGGAGCACCGGCGGGCTTGGGACTCTCAGGTGCAAATCTGACGCTTTCCTGTCTACTACCAGCTTAAGAAGTTCGTCAACATGGAGCATGTGCACACCTCTCACATTAATTTGGACTTGTTACTGACTACACACAACTATGACTCAGGTGATGTGTTATTGCTATCACCCATAAGGATGATTCGTAAAGAGATACCCCCAGAAAGTTAAGTGGCCCGGCGATGCTTCCCCACTGACATCAGGCAATCGTTTCGGGCTCGCTTAATATAACGGAACGCGGGCACAGATGTCAGGTTAGCAGAGACGCTTTACTCCCGGCGCACCTGAGCGATATAGCAGGCTTGACTGTTAAGACCCTTAGCCCTAACATAGATATGGCAGCACAGACCGGGTGATTTCAAAGTGAAAAAGTGGCTCAAAATAGCGCTGGGCTTTATCCTTGCGGTGGTTGTTATTTTCGTGGGGGTACCGGGCTATCTCGGTTACTCTATGACCAGAGCAGAGAGAGTACCGCTTGAGAGAAACCCCGGGCTCATAGGTCTTGAATACGAAGACGTTT
>CAYUBP010000013.1:0-13521 GCA_964443115.1 uncultured Dehalococcoidales bacterium
CTCCACTCAATGCGTGCCGCCTCCCTGGTAGGCCCGAAGATTTGCAACCCCCGGACGAAAAACTGCTCGGCGATACCGCTGGCAAGCGGGGCTTCGGGGCCGACAACGGTAAGGTCAATAGCGTTCTCCCTGGCAACCCTGACCAGCGCTTCAATATCCGTGGGGCTGATATTAAGATTACGGGCAATCTGGGCCGTGCCGGCATTACCCGGAGCCACGTATATCTCTTTCACCTTGGGGCTCTGGGCTAGCTTCCAGACGATGGTATGCTCTCTAGCCCCACCCCCGACAACGAGTATTTTCATAATCTGTTTGACCCTATCCGCTCTCCAATGCTTTCTTGGACATTATACTGTTACCGTGTCCATCTCAACGGGAGTAATTTCTTCCGGCACCGGTTCGCCCGCCTCTTCCAGTCCTTCAATAAAGCCCTCAATGGCTTCTTTAGCTCTGGCTAGGGCTTCATTCCGTGTGAGCCCGTGGGTGATGCAGCCGGGAAGGGCGGGGACTCTGACCGTATAGCCCTCTTCCGGGTAGTTTGGTTCCAGAATTATAGTATATTTAGCCACCTCTCAACCCCCTAAAGAAACTTTGCCAATTCTTCCAGGGTTAAATCTGCCTGTTCTAGTATACCAATAAGAGTCTTTTGCGGGATAATCTCCCCTGAATGAATGGGTATCGTAATTTGCCTTCCTGGATGTTGGGAGTTTCTGTAATAAAAGTGGGAGCCTCGTGAGTGGTGCAAATACCATCCGGCTCGCAGTATTGCCTTTTCTAACTGCTTTCCGGTAAGTCTGGGAGTTCTCGGGCTCATTAATTATCCCTCACCGTCTCTGCTCTACTACCCCTTTACGATTATTTGACCCTATCCCCTGTATCCCCTTCCCCTTGTTAAAGGGAAGGGGAGAAAATTTTCTTAAGAGGGGCTTCGCCCCCTCTTTTACACTCTATGTAAGCAGACGGTAATCAATCTTCGGGATAAAGCCTTACCAAGTCCTGCATATCTTGGAAGTCGCCTTGCTTTGGTGCTATGACGGTTACTTTGATGCTTCCAAATTCATAATACTTGTTCTTGTCAACCATGATATTCCCAAAGGGCATCCTTATATAATTACCAAACATCTCACTCATCTTCACAGAATGGTCTATAGTAACTTGCTGCTGGTAAACAAGCTCCATCTTCTCGTGGTCGAAGGTATCCAATATATCTCTGTACCCATATAACTCAATCACCACTGTAACTGTTATATCCTGAAATGTAATAGTCTCACTTTTTGAATCATAGAAACCAATATCAACAGTGACACCATCGTCTTGGGAGTCAGCATCATCAGTGTAACCGTATGCATATGCCTTGATGTAGGCTAAGTCCCCGATGACATTCTGTGTTGATGGGACACACCCAGTTAGCAATAACACACAGGCTAGGACGACTCCAGCCAAAATAACCAACGCTTGAGTAAGAGGCTTCCATTTCACTTTTGAGACTCCTTCAGCGGGTCTATCCACCAAGAATATACAGTCTCTGTTACACCATCATCAAAGCGCACTTGATATTGAGAATATTCTTGCGTATATCCCACGATTGTGCCTCTTCTGCCTGCAAACGATCCCTTCTTATCGTTACCGACTACTCTGTCCCCCATTTGGAACTTTTTCCTACCCATAGGCTTTCCCCCACCTCTTACTCCCACTCTATCGTTGACGGGGGCTTGGAAGTGATGTCGTAGACGACGCGGTTGACACCGGGCACCTCGTTGACGATGCGGTTGGAGATGCGAGCAAGGAGGTCGTAGGGGAGGCGTGCCCAGTCAGCGGTCATGGCGTCCTCGCTGGTGACGGCACGGACGGCAAGCAGGTAGCCGTAGGTCCTGAAGTCCCCCATCACCCCCACGCTCTTGACATCGGTCAGTATGGCAAAGCTCTGCCATAGCTGGCGGTAGAGCTTTGCCTTCTTAATCTCGTTCATGACAACCCAGTCTGCCGCCCGCAGGATTTCCAGCTTTTCTTTTGTGACCTCGCCGATAATACGGATGGCAAGCCCCGGTCCGGGGAAGGGCTGGCGCCAGACCATCTCCTCCGGTAAGCCCAGCTTCAGACCCACCTGGCGCACCTCATCCTTGAAAAGGAAACGCAGCGGCTCCATGAGCTGCAGTGTCATCCGTGCCGGCAACCCGCCGACATTATGATGTGTCTTTATCGTGGCCGAGACCTTGCTGACTGACGAGGTGCTCTCAATGACATCGGGGTAGAGAGTGCCCTGCGCCAGGAAATCAACCTTGCCCAGCTTGTTAGCCTCTTCCTCAAATACCCGGATGAACTCCTCGCCGATAGCCTTACGCTTCACCTCCGGGTCAGTAACCCCCTTGAGGCGGTTGAGAAATCTTTCGCTGGCGTCAACATAGATTATATTCATCCCCATGTTGAGGCGGAAGGTATTGAAGGTTCTCTCTACCTCCTCGCGGCGGAGCAGCCCGTTATTGACAAAGATACAGGAAAGCTGGCTGCCGATAGCGCGGTGAATGAGAATAGCGACTACCGAGGAATCAACGCCGCCGGAAAGGGCGCTGATGACCTTGCCGCTGCCTACCTGTTCTTTAATACGGGATATGCTGTCATTCACGAAGCTGCCCATTGTCCAGTTCCCCTTGCAGCCACATACGTTATAGACGAAGTTCCTGAGGATGGTCTTGCCCTCCGGGGTATGACCCACCTCCGGGTGGAACTGGAGCCCGAATATGCCCTGGTCGTTACCCATGATAGCTACCGGCGAGTTCTCAGTATAGGCTAAGGCTCTGAACCCCGGAGGCGTTGCCACGATTTCATCACCGTGGCTCATCCATACCGGAGACGACGGCGATAACCCAGCGAACAGCGGGCAGTCGGTATCACTCAGATGGAGGATGGCATGTCCGTACTCGTGTTTTGCCCCCTGTGTGACCTGCCCCCCCAGCTGCTTGGTGATGACCTGCATCCCGTAGCATATGCCCAGTACCGGCAGGTGGCTCTCGTAGATATAGGCCGGCGCCAGGGGTGCGCCCGGGTCATACACGCTGGCTGGCCCGCCCGAGAGGATGAAGCCCCTGGGGTTTAGCTGGGCTATCTTCTCCCATGGCGTATCGTGGGGCACCAGTTCACAGTAGACCTGGGCTTCGCGTATCCGCCGGGCGATGAGCATGCTGTACTGCGAGCCGAAGTCAATAATGACTATTGCCTCGCGCTCAACGGGGGACACCGCCTCTTCTTTAGCCGTGACCGGCTGCTCACCACCTATCCCCTTGGCAATCTCCAGATAGGTGGAGACCTCAATATCACCGCTGGTTGTTACGCGATGGCTGTCCGGGGCAGCTTTATCCATTTGACCTCATTATACATGAGAGCCGTCTGTCGGGACAACAACGGCATAAGGACTATTATATTGCCCTGTCCAGGAACTCTGTAACCTCGGCGGTCATCCGCTCCTGCTCGTCCTGGGTAAGCATGATTCCTCTCTCCAGTATCTCCAGGTAGTTGTTGACGGCGGCATTCCCTTGCCTGAGATGCTCTATTACCTCTTCCTGCTTTTCTATAGCTATGTCAAGCTCGGCAAAGTCCATACCCAGGTCAAACCGTCTGTCCAGGAATGAGAGAAGCTGCCTGGAAGCCGCAAGGTCACTGGCAGAAGCCAGATAGAAGGGCACCTCCGCCCATAGACTTATGCCAGGAAGCTGGCTCTTCGCAGCCATCCACAGCAGGAAGCTGCTCAAGGTGGGACGGCTGCCTCCGGGGGTCTCATAGTCCAACTCCGTTTCCACGCCGTATTGCGCCACCGTTTCCTTGAGCGGCAGTTGATTAACAACGGTAAACACCCGTCTCGGTTTGGTGTGAGCCATCAGTGACACGATGCCCCCGATGGTATATATCTCCTTTGTGCGGTAGCGCCGGGCAATATCCAGAACAGCAGTCAGGAACCGGTAGTGTTCTTTAGCGGGGACATCACTTCTGAAGATGAGCAGGTCTTTTTCCGGGCAGCAATAGAACTTGCTCTCGGGAAACTGTATAACATCGTCCTCTATAGAGACCCCACCAAGGTTAAAAAAGGATAATGGCTCCAGAGCAGCGCAAGCCCTGGTGCTAAGTCTTTTAACCAGGAAGTCAACAACCAGCATTCCTAAATTGCCGGCATCCAGGCTCCAGCCCGCAATCAGCGGCGGGCTCTTAAGCCCGGGCGATTGGAAAATCTGGTACGGCTGCTCCTCAGTCAATCTGTCTCTCTCCCTTGCCGAAGAAGCTATCAATCTCCTGCATAATCTTTTTCTTGTCCTCGTCGGTTATCAGTCCTGACCTCTCCTCTTCCCGGTAGCCAGCCTGCTTCAACTGGTCAATCCTCTGGCGCACCTCATCAGGGAACTGCTCGCAGAGCTTCTCTATGCCCTCCTCTACCCCCCGGGAGAGCTCATCAAGCTGGGAAAAATCCATGGTAAGCCCGAGGGCAGACGCCAGCACCTCCAGGATTGATTTTGACGCCTTGGGGTATGAAAGGGGAAACTGGGCGATATAGGCTGGAATCTCGCCCAGCAAGCATACTCCATCCAGCCCCTGAGTACGGGCAATCCCCAGCAGCAGACCATTAAGCCCGGTGACATTGCCTTGCCCACGCCTGCCTCCAATCTGGCTCATCAGCATGGTGTTGCCGCATCTTTTTATCTCATCCAGCAGTTCGCTCCGGTTAGGCGCTGCCCACACTCTCGGCTTGAGCGAATGGTGGATGAGAGCAACCGCTGCTGCTGCGGTATAGACTCTCTTGCAGCCAAAACGCCGGGCGACATCCAGGACAAGGTTAGCCATTCGCTCATCCTTTCTGGCTTCACCCGGCTGCTCCTCACCAATGAAGAATATCAGGTCTTTTTCCCTGGTCTTGGTGAAGTAGAACCTGCTGGCGGGAAACTCCAGGTCCCTGAGTTCACCGCCTGTCACCGAAACACGGCGGGGGTAGAAAAACTCCCACGGCTCTATCTCGGCAAACTGGCTGGCTTGCAGCATTTCCCGCAGGCTGTCAGCGGCGACCAGCCCGACATTGCCGATGCCGGGCCAGGCAGCAATCATCTCCGGGTTTTCCAGCTGCGGCTCTTTAATATACAAGACTCCCACGGCAATCACTCCCTTTGCTATATTATATATTATACCTGTGGCGGGCGGATTCCACCAGATGTATATATAATTGCACTTACGCCTCGTGCTTGGTATAATCAAGATACTCTTGGAATCAGATATATGATGGATAAAAACAAACCGACAACTGAAGACGAACGACTGGAGATGATGCGGCATTCGGCAGCCCATGTCATGGCAGAAGCCGTCCAGTCTATCTTTCCTGATGCGAAGTTCGGCATAGGGCCCGCCATCCAGGACGGCTTTTACTATGATTTTGGCTTGCCCCGCCCGCTTACCCCAGACGACCTGCCACTTATTGAAGCCAGGATGGCGGAGATAATAGCTACCAACCTACCTTTCTCCAGGCGGGAGATGACCAAAGACGAAGCCCGCCGTCTGTTTACTGCCCAGCCGTATAAGCTGGAGCTGATTGATGAGTTGCCGGACGAGACGGTCACCGTCTACCGGCAGGGTTCGTTTACCGACCTCTGCCGTGGTCCCCACGTGAGCGCTACGGGCGAGATAAAAGCCTTCAAGCTGGTCTCTATCGCCGGAGCCTACTGGCGTGGAGACGAGCATCAGCCTATGCTGCAAAGGATATACGGCGTTGCCTTTGCCACTGAAGAGGCATTAGCCTCGCATTTAAAGAAGCTGGACGAGGCGGCACGGCGCGACCACCGGAAGCTGGGCAGGGAGCTTGACCTGTTCAGCATTCATGAAGAAGCCGGCGCCGGTCTGGTTCACTGGCACCCGAAGGGGGGAATAATCCGCCGGGCAATTGAGGACTTCTGGAGAGACGAGCATGTCAAGCACGGGTACGACATTGTCTTTACCCCACATATCTCTAGGGCAGAGCTGTGGAAGACCAGCGGTCACTGGGAGTTCTACCGCGAAAACCTGTACAGCCCGATGGATATTGATGGGCAGGACTACCTGCTCAAGCCAATGAACTGCCTGGGGCATATCCTGATGTACAAGACCAGCCTGCACAGCTACCGGGAGCTGCCAATACGCTATGCCGAGCTGGGCACAGTCTACCGCTACGAGCGCTCCGGTGTCCTGCACGGGCTGTCCCGCGTCCGCGGCTTCACCCAGGACGATGCCCATATCTTCTGCCGCTTTGACCAGCTGGAGGATGAGGTAAGCGGCGTCCTGGAGTTCACCCGCTTCATGATGCATACCTTCGGCTTTGAAAAGTATAAGGTATATCTCTCCACCCGCCCCGAGAAAGCCGCCGGGTCGCTGGAGGTTTGGGAGGAAGCCACCGAAATCCTGAAGAGGGCGCTGGAGCGTACCGACACCGCCTACCAGGTTGACCCCGGTGAGGGCGTGTTCTACGGTCCCAAGATAGACACCAAGCTGGAAGACGCCCTGGGCAGGGACTGGCAGGGTCCCACCGTGCAGGTGGATTTTAATAACCCGGAGAGGTTCAATGTTAATTACATCGGCGAGGACGGGCAGGAGCATAAGGTGGCGATGGTTCACCGCACCGTTCTGGGGAGCATGGAACGCTTTCTGGCCTCTCTCATGGAGCACTACGGCGGCGCTTTTCCTCTGTGGCTGGCACCGGTACAGGTAGCCATAATACCCATCGCCGACCGCCACCTGGAGTATGCCCGCAAGCTGGAGACCGAGCTTAAGCATGAGGGGATACGGGTTGTGCTTGACGGGCGTTCGGAGAGGGTGAACCTGAAGATTCGGCAAGCACAGGTAGAGAAGGTGCCTTATATGCTTATCGTCGGTGACAAAGAGGTGGCAGGTTCAACTGTCTCCATCCGCCTGCGGAGTGGGGAGCAATCATCTGGCCAGCCCTGGGGTAGTTTCAAAGAGAAGCTAAAGTCGGGTATAATAGACAAGGTAGCTGACTTAAGGTTATAATAGGCTACGGTTTTTGCCGGTGCCGGTGCCTGGAGGTAAATAAGCATATAATTAAGAAACTGCGCATTAACGACAGGATTACAGCCAGAACAGTTCGTCTTGTTGGGCAAAAGGGAGAGCAGCTAGGGATTATGCCCTTGAAACAAGCGCTGGAGGCGGCGACGAAGTATGGACTTGACCTGGTTGAGGTCGCTCCAACCGCCGACCCTCCGGTCTGTCGTCTCCTTGATTACGGCAAGTACCGGTATGAGCAGGAGAAGAGGGAGCGTGAAGCCAGGCGGAACCAGCGGGTACCGCTGCTGAGACAGGTCAGGCTACGCCCCAAGATTGATAACCATGACTTTGATGCCAAGGTAAGACTGGTCCACAAGCTGCTGGGCGAGGGGGACAAGGTCAAGGTAGTAGTAATATTCAGGGGACGCGAAATTACTCACCCTGAGATTGGTTACAGGCTACTGCGGAGGACGTCAGAAGCGCTGAAAGAGTCTGCCCAGGCTGAGAGCCAACCGTCTTTGGAGGGGAGAGGCATGAGCATGGTTTTATCTCCAGTGACTACCAAGAAAACTAGCCAGGAGAGCACAGATGCCAAAACTTAAGACCCATAAGGGTGCAGCCAGCCGTCTTCATACCACGGGAAGCGGCAAAATATTGCGCACCAAGGGCGGGAAGAGCCACCTGCGGCGCAATAAACCAAAACGCACCAGGCGTCTCTATGACGAGATGATAGCATTAAGTCCCAGCGACCGGACCCGTATGAGGCGGCTGTTGCCGTACGGCGTCAAGTAACCGTTCTAAGGAGGAGCGTTTTGCCACGAGTAAAAGGAGGGGTAATCACACGCCGCCGGCACAAGAAAGTGCTGGCGCTAACCAAGGGGCAGCGGGCAACCAGGCATTCACTCTACCGCCGGGCTCATGAGGCTATGCTCAAGTCATTGAGCTATGCCTACAGTCACCGCCGCGAGCGAAAGGGTGACATGCGGCAGCTATGGATTCTGCGGATTAATGCGGCAGCCAGAGCCGAGGGGCTGACATACGGTCAGTTCATAGACGGGCTTAAGAAGTCAGAAATTGAAATCAACCGTAAGATGCTTGCCAATATGGCAGTCAGCCAGCCTGAAGCCTTCTCTAACCTGGTAGCCATAGCTAAGGGCAAAGTCCAGGAGTAAAGATATTCCAGAGGGGATTCTGAGAGAGGGGGCTGTGCCCCCTCTCTTTTCTTGACCGGGTTATGAGCGATACCCTATAATCTGCCAGAGTAGAAGATGTTACAGCAGCTTGATGAACTGAAATCCAGGGCTCTAAATGAACTATCCGGCACCGGCAGCCCTAAGGAGCTAGAAGAGTGGCGGGTCCGCTACCTGGGGAAGAAGAGCGAACTCACCATATTTCTCCGCAGTCTGCCAGAGTTGCCCCTCGAAGAAAGAAGGAAAGTCGGTGCTTATGCTAACCAGCTTAAGGCTGCCCTTGAAGACAGCCTCCGCCAGAAGGAGCAGACTCTCCGTGAATTACAGCTAGCCGGTACCAGAGGCGAGATTGATATAACCCTGCCCGGTCATCCCTTTCCCGCAGGACGCCTGCACCCGATTACCCAGACGATATACGAGATATGCGATATATTTGCCTCCATGGGCTTCCAGGTGGTAGAGGGCCCGGACGCGGAGTGGGACTACTACAATTTTGAGGCGCTCAACATCCCCGCTGAGCACCCGGCACGGGACAGCATGTCCACATCCTGGGTTGATTTCAAGAACGAGCGCGGTGATAAATCCATGCTGCTGCGGACACATACTACCTCAGTGACCGCCAGGGTTATTGAGTCCCGGCCGCCGCCGATAAGAGTGGTTGAGCCGGGGAAGGTTTATCGCTATGAAGCCAGCGACGCCACCCATACCCCAATGTTCCACCAGATTGACGGGGTGGTCGTAGACAAAGGCATCACCATGGCTGACCTTAAAGGGACACTCTACGAGTTTGCCCGCCGCTTCTTCGGGGAGGAGAGGAAAGTACGTTTCCGCTGTGACTACTTCCCCTTCGTTGAGCCCGGTGTTGAGATAGCGATAGAGTGCGCGGTCTGTCACGGCAGCGGTTGCCGCCTGTGCGGCAACAGCGGCTGGATAGAGATACTGGGAGCGGGTATGACCCACCCGCGGGTACTGGAGCGCGGCGGCATTGACCCCGGGGTGTACACCAGCTTCGCCTTCGGCATCGGTATTAACCGCCTGCCCATGCTCCGCTACGGGATTGATGATATACGGCTGTTCTACGGCAGCGACCTTAGATTCTTGAGGCAATTTTAATGAAAGTCCCGGTTAAGTGGCTTAAAGACTACGTGAATATCGCGCTGCCCGTGGTTGAAATAGCCGGCAGACTGACCATGGCCGGGCTCGAGGTGAAGGGGACGCAGACGACCGGCAACTGGGAAAATGTCTTTGTCGGCGAAATAGTTGCCGTTGACCCCCATCCCAACGCTGACCGTCTCCGTTTAGCCACTGTAAACCTCGGCACCGGCCAGGAGACTGTAGTCTGTGGCGCCCCTAATCTGAGGGTGGGGGACAGGATAGCGTTTGCCCGGGTCGGAGCTGAGCTTATTGACGGAAAGACCGGGCAGAAGCTCCGGCTCAAGCCGGCGAAGATACGCGGCGTTGACTCCAGCGGCATGATTTGCTCGGAGAAGGAGCTGGGCATTTCCGATAGCCACGAGGGCATCATGGTCTTACCCGCCGAAGCCCCGCCGGGCACGGCGCTGGGTGATTACCTGGGAGATGTAGTCCTTGACCTGGAGGTGACGCCTAACCGACCCGACTGCCTCTCCGTAATTGGTATTGCCCGTGAGATTGCGGCGCTGACAGGACAGAAGACACATATTGCCGAGGCCGGCTATAAAGAAACGGCTCCGCCAATAGAGGAACGCGTGGCGGTAGAAATCGCCGCTACTGATTTATGCTCCAGGTATTGCGCCAGCCTGATAACCGGTGTGAAGATTGGCGAGTCTCCGGACTGGGTGCAGCAGCGCCTGCTCGCCTGCGGCATGCGCCCGATAAATAACGTCGTGGACGCCACCAACTACGTCATGCTGGAATATGGGCAGCCCCTCCATGCCTTTGACTACGATAAGATAACGGGCAAAAAGATAATAGTCCGGCGCGCCGCTGATGGCGAGCATATCGTCAGCCTGGACGGGGTAGAGCGGGCACTTTCCCGCGATATACTGGTCATTGCCGACACGGGACGGGCAGTGGCTATTGCCGGGGTAATGGGCGGCGCCGCTAGCGAAGTAACCGGCGAGACTGCCTCAATACTCCTGGAGTCAGCCAGCTTCAAGCCGACGAGCATCTACTATACAAGCCGGGCGTTGGCGCTTACCAGCGAAGCCTCAATGCGGTTTGAGCGGGGTATTCGCGCTGAGCTGACCCTACCGGCGCTGAAACGGGCTACCCAGCTCATTATCCAGCTAGCCGGTGGTGAAGCTGCCAGCGGCGTCATTGACAGTTACCCCGGCAGACGGGAGCGGAAGCCAGTCCTGCTATCCATACAGGAAGTGAAGCGCATCCTCGGGGTTGACTTCAGTGTCGGGCAGATAGTAGAGACGCTGACCTCGCTGGGCATTGACTGCGAGGTATCAGCTTTAGACATAAGCGCTACTCCCCCGTACTGGCGGGGTGACATAAATCTGCCGGTTGACCTGGTAGAGGAAGTTGCCCGCATCGCCGGCTATGACCGGATTCCCATGACAATGCTCAGCCAGGCGATACCCAAACAGGAACCGAATCGTATGCTAGGACTGAAGAAAAAAGTGGGGTACTGCCTGGCGGGCTATGGCTTTCAGGAAATTGTCACCTATTCCCTGGTCGGCCTGGAGCTTCTGAACAAGCTGCTCCCGGAATCTCATGCGCTGGAGCCAGCGCCTTTGCGGGTGGCTAATCCTATGACCGCTGAGCAGGAGTATCTCCGGCCCAATCTGCGGGCTGGCTTGCTGAATGCCCTTGCCTTGAACCTTAAGCACGAAGAGGACGGTATCAGGCTCTTTGAGCTGGGCAAGGTCTTCCTGCCGCGCCCCGGCGATTTACCGGCTGAGCCGGAGATAGTCTGCGGAATACTGAGTGGTCCCCGTGAGGAAAGCTCCTGGCGCAGCGAGAACAGGGCATTTGATTTCTATGATGCCAAGGGGATAGCCGAAGGCTTGCTCCGCCACCTGGGGCTGGAGCCGATATTTGAAAAGTGCCAGGACGAGAGCCTGCACCCCGGTAAGCAGGCAGCTATTATTGTCAGCAATACCACTGTCGGCGTGGTCGGCGAGCTGCACCCGCGGGTATCCCTCGCTTTTGAGTTCCCGGCGCCGGTATATCTCTTTGAGGTTAACCTGACAGCTTTACTGCCGTTTACCGACGGCTGCCGGATGTTCCAGCCGCTCCCTCGCTTTCCCGCCGTGGTCAGGGATATTGCCCTGGTGGTTGACAGCAAAGTAACCCACCAGCAGGTAGCTGATGTAATCAAGGGCTTCTCGCTGGTGAGCCGGGTCAGGCTGTTTGATGTTTACTCCGGGGGACAGGTACCGGCAGGGAAGAAGTCCCTAGCCTACAGGATTACCTTCCAGTTGCCGGACCACACCCTCACCGATGACGATGCGAATAAAGTCCAGCGGCAAATCCTGAACAGGTTGTCCCGGGAGCTCGGGGCTACTCTGCGCAGCTAGTCTGCAAGCACCTTCCTGTATTTCCCCCGTTGGAAGATATGTTGCAGGGATAGAGGAGGAGTGAAATGAAAAAAGAGGAAATCAAGAAATCGGTGAGCAGGCGCTACACCAGGATAGCCCAGGAGGGTAACTCTTGCTGCAATACAAGCTCCTGTTGTAGCAGCAGTGCTTCATCCCGGAACATCAGCAAGAGCGTAGGCTACGCTGAGGAAGAGCTTGAAACAGTCCCCGATGGTGCTAATCTGGGACTCGGCTGCGGGAATCCGGTGGCTCTGGCTTCGTTAAGAGAGGGAGAGATTGTTCTTGACCTCGGTGCAGGTGCAGGGCTGGACTGCTTTCTTGCCGCCAGTAAAGTCGGCAAGAGTGGCAGGGTAATCGGCGTGGACATGACGCCGGAGATGATTTACAGAGCAAGGGAAAATGCCAGAGAAGGCAACTACGAAAACGTGGAGTTCAGGCTGGGAGAAATTGAAAATCTGCCGGCTGCCGATGATTCTGTTGATACCGTAATCTCAAACTGTGTCATCAACCTGTCGCCTGACAAGAGAAGGGTATTTGGCGAAGCGTTCCGGGTGCTGAAACCGGGCGGCCGGCTCGTAATCTCAGACATAGTCCTGCTCAAACCGCTACCGGACATCATAAAGGACTCAATCGAGGCATACACCGCCTGTATTGCTGGAGCTATGCTGAGAGACGCATACATCGGAGATATAAAAGCTGCCGGCTTTCAGGAAATCAGGGTAATTGACGAGACACCTTTCCCTGTTGACTATGCTGATGACCCGACTGTGAAAGAATTCATTGCAAGTCCAGGGATAGCACCTAAAGATATAGCAGAGGTTGCCGGTTCGGTCATAAGCATAAAGCTCTATGCGGTTAAGCCGGACTAGACGGGGATAAACCCTCCCTGATAAACTCCCCGAGCCTGACTACTATTCCTGCTAACGGCACCAGCTCCGCCTTCTTCTCGGCGCGCCTCTTTAGCTCAACGCTGTCTTTCTCCAGCGTGCGGGGGCTTATAGTAACCCGTAGCGGTATCCCCAGCAGGTCGGCATCATTGAATTTTACCCCCGGAGACTCGTTGCGGTCATCAAAAATTACCTCCAGCCCCTGCGCCTGAAGCTTAACGTACAGATTATCAGCCGCTGCGGCTACCCCCGGGTTTTCCAGATATAGCGGGCACAGGTAGGTATGATAAGGAGCAACCGGCAGGGGCCAGACAATGCCTTTATCATCGTGGTTCTGTTCAATGGCTGCCGCCAGCAGCCTGCCCAGACCGATGCCGTAGCACCCCATGACAATAGGGCGGGCTACCCCGCTGGCATCAATAAAGTTCGCCCCCAGCTTTTGGCTGAGAAAGGTGCCCAGCTTGAAGACATGCCCCACCTCAATGCCCCGTGTTGACGAAAGCCTGCCCCCGCACTTGGGACACTCACCCCCGGCATAAGCCCGAGCGATGTCAGCGATGGCGTCAACCTTAAAATCCCGCGGGTAGTTGACATTCTTGAGATGCCTACCGGCTTTATTGGCTCCAGCCACAAAGTTCGTCCCTGACTTTATTGAATCGTCAGCAACAATCTTGATGCCGGTCAGCCCTATTGGGGAGGCATAGCCGGCGACTATCCCTGCCGCAGCTGCCTCGGCTTCGGTAGCCGCCCTCAACTCGGTGCAGTGCAGGAGGTTCTTCAGCTTGACCTCGTTGACCTCAAGGTCGCCCCGGATAACTACAAAGACCGTCTCCCCATCGGCAACATAGAATATGGCTTTGAGGGTGCGACTAGGCGGCAATCCCAGAAAGCCCGATACCTGGGCAATGC
>CAYUBP010000014.1:0-13493 GCA_964443115.1 uncultured Dehalococcoidales bacterium
CCTAAAAGTGCCCTTTTATTATCATGCCGAGCATGGCGAAAGGCCTCACCACCCCGGATTCTTCGTCGTTTCGCTCCTCAGAATGACTTTTGAGGCAACATCCTTTACGAAAGTGAAGGGGGCACAAGGGGGTCAGGATTTTAGAGGGGCAGGTCAATCTTGTAGTTCTTGAGCGTCTCCCGGATTTTTTCAGCCTCTTTTTCGGTGGGCGGCACGAGGGGCAGGCGCGGGTTGCCGACCTTGAAACCGAGGTGGTTGAGCGCGTACTTGATTGGCGCCGGGCTCGGTACCGAGAACATTGCGTTCACCAGCGGCACCAGATTGCGGTGGATGGCTGCGGCTTCGGCAATCTGGCTACTAAGAACCAGCTCCATCATCTTTTTATACTGCTTACCAACAAGGTGCGTGGTCACGCCGATGACACCATAGCCGCCAAGAGCCATGATGAGGAAGGTGTCATTATCATTACCGCTCCAGATGAGGAAGTCCTTCCGGGCGAGATTGATGGTCTGAGCAACGAGTCCCATCTTGCCGCTGGCCTCTTTGACGCCGACGATGTTCTTTATCTGGCTCAGCCTGCCGATTGTCTCCGCCGTCATCTCGACCACCACGCGTGACGGTATGTTATACATGATAACAGGCAGGCTGGTGCTCTCAGCGATAGTTTTGAAATGCTGGTAGATGCCCTCCTGATTGGGCTTGTTATAATAGGGGACCACCGAAAGGCAGGCATCCACCCCGATTTTCTCCGCCTTCTTGGTATTTTCCACCGCCTCGGCGGTGCTGTTGCTGCCGGTATAGGCAACAACAGTACCCCGGTCACCTACCGCCGATTTTACCTCGGTAAAGAGGCGCAACTCTTCCTTCCAGGTGAGCGTGGGCGCCTCGCCGGTGGTGGCTGCCACTACCACACCATCATTGCCGGAATCAAGCAGGGCACGCGCCAGCCTCTTTGCCTGCTCGTAATCAACATCTCCCCTTTCATCAAAAGGGGTCACCATTGCCGTAAGAAGTCGTCCCAGTTTTTTCATCTCTCTACTCCCGGGGATGTATCCAGCCCCTCTCCGCCATTACCTCGGCAATCTGGACGGCATTCAGGGCAGCCCCCTTGCGCACGTTATCAGCTACCACCCACATGACCAGCCCGCTGGGATTGGAGGCATCCCGGCGGATGCGCCCGACAAAGACGTCATCGGTGCCGGCGGCTGACCACGGCTGGGGATAGAGGCTGATTGCCGTGTCGTCCAGCACTTTGACCCCAGGCGCCTGAGCCAGGATTCGCCGCGCCTCATCAGGTGACATGGGCTGGGAAAACTCCACGTGGACGGCTTCGCTGTGCCCGATAAATACCGGCACACGGACGCAGGTAGCGGAAACGGCGAGACCCTCGGCGTGCATTATCTTCCGGGTCTCCTCAACCATCTTCCACTCTTCCTTGGTATAGCCGTTGTCCAGGAAGACGTCTATCTCCGGCAGTATATTAAAGGCTATCTGGTGGGGGTAAACGTGGGGGATAGCCGGCTGCCCCGCCAGCACCTGCTTGGCTTGTGTCGTAAGCTCCTCCACCGCCGCGGCGCCGGTCCCGGACACCGACTGATATGTATCCACCACAATCCGCTTGATAGGGTTGACCTTGTGCAGCGGGTTCAGGGCTACCACCATCTGAATTGTTGAGCAGTTCGGGTTGGCGATAATTCCCTTGTGCCACATGGCATCCTCGGCGTTGACCTCGGGCACTACCAGGGGCACCGAGGGCACCATCCTGAATGCGGCGCTGTTATCTATAACCACCGCTCCCGCCTGGGCGGCTATCGGTGAGAAGTAGCGGCTTATCTCGGCGCCAGCGGAGAAGAGGGCAATGTCTATCTCCTTGAACGAATCGTGATTGGTCTCCACCACCTCAAGCTCCTGCTGTTTGACCACCAGCTTCCTGCCCGCCGAGCGGTCTGAAGCGTACAGGCGGACTGAAGCCATGGGGAAGTTGCGCTGCACCAGCACCTTGGTGAACTCCTGTCCCACCATGCCGGTGGCGCCGACGATGGCTACTCTATACTCCTTCATTGCCCCTCCTGTATACTCAAGATTATCCGGGCATAAGTATAATTACAACGATGAAAAGGCTCGCCGGTTAGTCTCCTACAAGCCCAGCAGGGTATCCAGACCGTAGACCAGCCCCTGGCGGTTAACCACTTCCCTGACAGCCATTATAATTCCCGGCATATAGCACTCACGGCTGATGGCGTCATGGCGGATACTCAGCGTCTGCCCGGCGGCACCGAAGATTATCTCCTGGTGTGCCAGGAGCCCGGGCAGGCGGATGCTGTGAATGCTGATGCCGTCCACCGGCTCCCCCCGGCTCTTTGCCGCCCCGGCAGGCTGGGGAGCGGAGAATGACCCGCCCCTGGCAGCGACCATGGCCCTGGCGGTTGATAGAGCCGTGCCTGATGGAGCATCCACCTTATGCTGGTGGTGCAGCTCTATAATCTCGGCGTGGTCAAGGTACCTGGCAGCTATCTTCGCCAGATGCATCATCAGCACGGCGCCAATGGCAAAGTTTGATGCCACCACAGCCCCGACCCGGTTAGCCTCAGCCAGCTGACCAATCTCGCTGATGTCATCGGCGCTCAAGCCGGTAGTCCCTATCACCAGGTTAACGCCGTGTTTTGCGGCTGCCCGCACCGCAGGCATAACCGCCCGGGCAGTGGAGAAGTCCACCAGTACGTCGGGCTGGCACTTGTCCAGGATGAAGTCCGGGCTGGCAGAGAGCGGCACCTGCCCCGAGCCGTCAGGCAGAGGCAGAAAGTCACCCACAGGCGCAAGCTCTACCGCCCCCACTAACTCCATATCAGGCTCACAGCACAGTGCAGCGCTTACCTCCCGTCCCATCTTTCCCAGTGCGCCGTGGACTACTACTCTGGTCGGACACATTGGCTAACCCTCCCGGCGGAACCTGGGCTGTGGCCTTTGCCGCGGGGGACGAGACGGCGCCGGTCTCCTGAACGGGCGGCTGGTGCCAGCCGCGTCCGTCACCCTAGCACCGGGCACCTGGGACAGCTTCTCAAACACCGCCCGCCGTGATAATCTCACCTTACCCGAATCGTCAATGCCGGTCACTTTCACCATTATCTCGTCACCGACCTTGACCACGTCCTCCACCTTCTCCACGCGGTAGTCAGCCAGCTCGCTGATATGAACCAGCCCCTCCTTGCCCGGGAGGATTTCCACGAAGGCGCCAAAGTTCATCAGGCGGGTTACCTTGCCTGTATAGATAGTGCCGACCTCAACTTCCTTGGTCAGCATCTCTATCATCTCAATCGCCCGGCGGGCTGACTCTTCATCGGGTGAGCCTACGACCACGGTGCCGTCGTTCTCAATATCAATGGTTGTCTTGGTCTGCTCAATGATTGACCTGATTGTCTTGCCGCCGGTGCCGATTACAGCCCCTATCTTCGCCGGAACAATCGTTATCTTGTGCATCCGCGGCGCATAGCGGCTGAGCTCAGGGCGGCTGGAGCTGATGGTCCGCTGCATTATATCCAGGATGAACAGGCGAGCCTGCCGCGCCTGGTACAGCGCCTCCTCTACGATTTCCGGGCTGATGCCCTTGAGCTTTATATCCATCTGAAGAGCAGTAATGCCGCCGCCTGTCCCGGCAACTTTAAAGTCCATATCGCCGTAGGCATCTTCCATCCCCTCTATATCGGTCAGGACAACATGTCTGTCGTCGCCGGTGACCAGCCCCATGGCTATGCCGGCGACGGCCGCCTTCACCGGTATCCCGGCATCCATCAGCGAAAGGCTTGAGGCGCAGACGCTCGCCATGGATGTGCTGCCGCTGGAGCTCATTATTTCCGAGACAAGGCGGATAGTGTACGGAAAGTCCTCATCTTTGGGCAGCACCGGGACAAGGGCCCGCTCCGCCAGAGCGCCATGCCCGATTTCACGGCGGCTGGGTGAGCCGATACGCCCTACCTCTCCATTGGAGAAGGGCGGAAAATTATAGTGGTGCATAAAGCGCTTGCTTTCCTCCACCCCCAGCCCGTCAAGCTGCTGCTCCTTGCCCACGGGCCCCAGAGTGGCTATAGTCAGCACCTGTGTTTCACCCCTGGTGAACAGGGCTGAGCCGTGGGTGCGGGGCAGCAGCCCCACCCTGCAACTGATGGGACGGACAGCCGTCAGGCTGCGCCCGTTCGCCCGCTGTCCCCTGTTCAGGATGCTGCCTCTCACTTCAGCTTTAACCAGCGCTTCAAAAGCCGACTTTATACCTTCCTCAGGGAAGGAGCTGCCCAGACTCTCTACCGCCTCCTCCCGGAGACTGTGGAGTGCCTCCTCCCGCCGCGGCTTGTCGGGCTCGGCAAGAGCCCCGGCAATCCGCCCGCCGGCAAGTGCTGCGACCTGCGGAGCCAGGTCCGGGCTGACCTCAGGCGTTGGCACCGGCAACTTGGGTTTGCCCCGAGCCCGTTGGAGGTCCTCCTGAAGCTTGATGATATTCTGGTTTACCTCAAAACCGAGCTTGATTGCCTGGCTAATGATATCCTCCGAGACCTCACGGGCACCGGCTTCAACCATTACTAAGGCTTGCTTTGTGCTGACCACGACCAGGTCCAGAAGGCTGTTTTCCATCTGTACCAGCGTTGGGTTCAGCACCGGCTGGTCATCAATATAGCCGATGCGGATTGCCGCCACGGGGCCGTCAAAGGGCATTTCTGATATAGCCAGCGCCGCCGACCCGCCGATAACCGCCAGGATGTCCGGATCATTCTCCTGGTCGGCAGAAAGGACAGTAGCCACAATCTGGATATCGTTGCGCCAGGTCTTGGGCAGAAGCGGGCGCAGCGAGCGGTCGGTGAGGCGGCTTGCCAGGGTTGCTTCCTGGCTGGGGCGTCCTTCCCTCCGGATAAAGCCCCCCGGTATCTTACCGGCGGCATACAGCCGCTCCTCGTAGTCCACGGTCAGGGGCAGGAAGTCTACCCCCTCTCTCTTCTTATCACTAATGCAGGCGGTTACCAGCACCACCGTATCTCCGTAGCGCACGGTTACGGCGCCGCTCGCCTGCCCGGCAAGCTCTCCCGTCTCTATGATGAGGGACCTGCCCCCGATTTCACTAACAAACGATTCTGAAGCCAAAAGTCCCTCCATTATTTGCGCAGCCCGAGTTCGGCGATGAGGCGGTTATACCTTGCGGCGTCCTCGTTACCAAGGTAGCGGAGGAGCCGCCGCCTCTGCCCGACGAGCTTGAGCAACCCTCTCTGGGTGTTATAGTCATGGCGGTTAGCCGTCATGTGCTGCGTCAGCTGGTTTATCCGCTCGGTGAGCATGGCTACCTGCACCTCAGTCGAGCCCGTGTCCTTGTCGCCGGTCTTGAATTTGCCAATGATTTCCGTCTTTTTTCTCTTATCCAAATTACTCCCCACCTCTGCTCATTATCAGAGCAAGTATATCATAAACTAAAGATTATATCATAGCTCAAACGGGGCTGTAAAAGATTATCAACCCCACCCCCTCAAGTCCCTCTGTCTTTGGAAAGGAGAGAGGAAGAAAGAAAGGTGTCAGGGGGATGGATTTTTACCAGTCCTATTTGACTTAACAGCCGGCAGGCGATATAGTAAAAACAGGCCCGGTTCACCATGAGGGCATTGCCCATTCTATCTGGTTAAATATGAACGTCGGTATCTGCCGGATTAAGCTGCGCCTGCCGGAGAACATGTCCCTCAAGGGCAAGCGCCAGGTTTTGAAGTCAATCATCTCCCGGGTCAGGAACAGGTTCAACGTCTCCATCGCCGAGGTTGACGCCAATGACCTGTGGCAACTGGCGGTGCTTGGTATCTCCTGCGTCTCCAATGACAGCCGCCAGACCAACGAGGTGCTGTCAAAAGTGGTGGACTTTGTCACCCAGGGTCGGTTTGAGGTAGAGGTGCTCGACTACGAGGTCGAGATTCTTCCAGTCTGATTATGTATTCGCCGGCGTTTCTCCAGCATCTTACCGCCCAGCCCGGCTATAACGGACAGATTGCCCACGTGGAGCACATTCCCCCCAAGCCGGCAATCTACGCGGACCTGGACAAGCCGCTGGCGGCGGAGCTGGAACATACCCTAAGGGAGCACGGACGGTTCCCCCTTTATACCCACCAGGCAGAGGCGGTGAATCTCGCCCGCGCCGGCAACAACGTCATGGTGGCGACGCCCAGCGCCAGCGGTAAGACCCTGTGCTACAACATCGCCGTCATCCAGGCGATGCTGACCGGCAGGGGCGCCTGCGCCCTTTATCTTTTCCCCACCAAAGCCCTCGCCCAGGACCAGCTGCGCAGCTTAAATGAGCTGTTCCGCCCCGGACTGTTCGGGGCGGGGGACTTTGCCACATTTGACGGCGATACCCCCGGCGGCGAGCGGGCTGAAATCAGGCGGCGGGCGAAGATAGTGCTGACCAACCCCGATATGCTCCACGTCGGCATACTGCCCAATCACCGGAGCTGGGCAAGGCTGCTGCGCAACCTGAGGTACGTGGTGGTTGATGAAGCCCACACCTACCGCGGTGTTTTCGGCTCTCACGTGGCGGGTGTGCTGCGCCGCCTGCGCCGCCTCTGCCAGCACTACGGCTCCAGCCCGCAGTTCATCTGCTGCTCGGCGACCATCGCCAACCCTGGCGAGCATGCCGAGCGGCTGGCCGGCCTGCCATTTGCTGTCGTTGATAACGACGGCTCGCCCCACGGCGGCAAGGACTTCGTCTTCTGGAACCCGCCGATTATTGACCAGGCGAAGGGCGTCCGCCACAGCGCCAACAGCGAGGCGGTATATCTATTCACCGAGCTGGTAAGCCAGGATATCCGCAGCCTGACCTTTGCCCGCACCCGCCGCCTCACTGAGCTTATCTACAACTATTCCCGACGGAAGCTCGGCGAGAGCAACCCCGCCGCAGCCGGGAAAATCAAGCCCTACCGTGCAGGCTATCTCCCCCGGGAGCGGCGGCAGATAGAACAGGAGCTGTTCTCCGGGCAGCTGACGGGCATGGTAGCGACCACAGCCCTGGAGCTGGGGATAGACATCGGCGACCTTGATGCCACGGTGCTCACCGGCTACCCGGGAAGCATAGCCAGCACCTGGCAGCAGGCAGGGCGGAGCGGACGGGGCAAAGAGCAGTCACTGAGCTTTCTCGTCGGGCTGAATAACCCCTTGGACCAGTACTTCATGCGTCACCCGGACTACTTCTTCGGCGAGAGGTTTGAAAATGCGCTCGTAAACCCTGACAACCCCTACATCCTGCGGGCGCACCTCCTGTGCGCCGCCTGGGAGCTGCCGCTGCGCAGCATTGATGACGAGTTCTTTGGCGCCGCCTTCAAGAATGAGGTGGCGGAGCTTGTGGCGCAGGGCGCGCTCCGGGAGCGCAGCCGGCGCTTTTATCTTTCCCCCAGCATCGCCTACCCGGCGCAGAGCGTCGGCATCCGCTCCACGTCCGGGCAGAACTACTCCCTTATTGATGCTTCTACCGGCTCGCTGCTGGAGACGGTAGAAAGCAGCGTTGCCTTTTTCCAGGTCCACCCGGGGGCTATCTATCTCCACCAGGGGGAGTCCTACCTGGTCAAAGGGCTTGACGTCACCAGCCGCACCGCCCATGCGGTGCCCACCACGGCTAACTACTACACCCAGACCAAAGAGCTTACCGATTTGCGTATCCTGAACGTGACCCGCAGCCGGGAGTGCGGCAGGGTAAAAGTCTACCTGGGGGACGTGGAGGTTACCACCGATGTTGTCGGTTTCAAGAAGATGGCGCAGTATACCGAGGAGATAATCGGGGAGGAGCCGCTTGACCTCCCGCCCATCCGTTTCCCCACCACCAGCCTCTGGTTTGACCTGCCGGAAGACGCCGTAGTTAAACTTGAGACAGCCGGGCTTGATTTCGCCGGCGGGCTGCACGCCGCCGAGCATGCCGCCATCGCCATCCTGCCCCTCTTTGCCCTGTGCGACCGTAACGACATCGGCGGCGTGTCCACCGCCCTCCACCCGGATACCGGAAAAGCCCAGGTATTCATCTATGACGCCTGCGCCGGCGGCATCGGCATCGCCGAGAAGGGCTTTGATCTGATTACCGAGCTGTGGCAGGCAACGCTCAGAGCAATCTCGGAGTGCCCCTGCCAGGAGGGCTGTCCCAGCTGCATCCAGTCCCCCAAGTGCGGCAACAACAACCAGCCGCTGGACAAAGAAGCCGCCAGGATTCTGCTGGAAGGGTTACTGGAGGAGAAAAATCCTATCCCCTGACCCCTTCCCTTTATAAAAGGGAAGGGGAAGAAAGTTGAGAAATCCCCATTTTCAGAGGGGGGAGGGACAAGAGCTCTCCCCTTTAGTAAAGGAAGACTAAGAGGGATTTTCGTAAAAGTGGGTGTCGAAGGGGGGCTTCGCCCCTCTTAAGAAAAACTTTCCCATTCCCCTTGGCAAGAGGTTGCCTCAAAAGTCATTCTGAGGAGCGAAGCGACGAAGAATCTGGGGCAGTGAGGCCTTTCGCCATGCTCAGGATGATAAATAAAAAGGCGCTTTTAGGGCAAAGCCCTTTGGCAAGGGGAAGGGGATTAGGGGGATAGGGTTCCTCTATCAGGCGACTGTTCCTCCAGGCTGTCCAGCCAGGCGGCGGACTTCACCTCCCGCTCCAGCAGGTACATGATGTAGCTCTTCAGCACGCCTTTAAGCTCGCGGGACACGTCCGGCGGCAGCCTCAGCCGGCGGGCGTTAGCATAGTCCGTGCCCTGCATGAACCGCAGCACCTTCACCCCGTTGACCGAAAGGGGGTAAGAGTAAGCCTGGCGGTGGCTGCAGTCCCCGCACAGGATACCACCGGCTGCGGGGGAGAAGAAGCCCGAAGCCGCCTTCATCGGCACCCGGCAGGAGACGCAATGTTGAAGCTCGGGCTGGTAGCCGACCTCGCCCAGCAGGTGAAGCTCAAAGTAGCGCAGCACCAGCTCGCTATCACCCCCATGGCTTATATTATGTAATGTCTCCAGTAGCAGCCGGAACAGCGAGCTATTCTCAATACTATCGGCGGTGAACTGGTCAACCAGCTCTGTAACATACAGGGCGCAGGAGGTAAGCCCCAGGTCGCTCTTCAGCGGCAGAAAGCTGCTTATAGTCTGGCTGCCGATTATGGTGTCAATGTTCCGCCCCCGGGCGAGTGAGACCTGGCTATGGGTGAGCAGCTCCAGGTGCCCGGCGAGCTTGCTCCTGGGACGCCTGACCCCCTTGGCGAAGCCCCGAATCTTACCCAGGTGCGGCGTATAGAGGGTAAGAATTCTATCCGCCTCCCCCAGCCTGGTCTTCTTGATGATGATAGCTTCCGTCTGATAGGTGCGCGGCCTGGACATCTTTAGCCTCTCGCCCGGACAGGCTATAGCTTGCTCACTCTGGCAGCTATCAATTTTTTTATCTTATCATAAGAAGGGGGAGGGCCTGTCTGCACCTCCCTGCCGTCAACAAACAGGGCATCGGAGATTCCCCACTCCAGAAAGCTGTCTCTGTCAAAAGTGCTAATCTCACGGAAGACCACGCTGTCCCCCAGTTCGGCAGCCGCTCGCTTTGCCCTCTCAAAGACCATGTTCTGCGCCGGGCACCACCCGTTCAGGAATGCCGTCACCGTCACCTTGCCCGGCACGAGCTCCGGCTTCTTCTTCCGCCTGACCCACTTCGGAGGCACGGCATCACCGGCAAACGGTTTCCACAATAGCACCTGCCCCAGAAGCCCCAGCCTGTCTACCGGCGCAAACCCCTGCTTCTTAAACCACGAGGCTTTCATCCAGAACGGCAGCGCAATTCCCCACGCCGCAATACCCTTAGCCCCGAGCGCCCGGGCATCGTCCTCCGCCGCCCGGACCAGAGCCTTCCCCATCCCCCGCTTCTGGAAGTTCCCCCGCCCCTGCTCATAGCCGTGAACCCAGATGCACTTTATTAAATACAGGTCATTACCTTCGGCAAAGGACTGCTCTATGGGAAGGTACTGAATCATCCCGCCCACCACTCCCCCGTCATCCACCGCCAGCTTTACCCGCAGCCCCCTGCCCTTCATCCTGCCGTACCACCTCTCCTTGTGGTCGCCGGCCTCTTTTATCTCGTCAGACCAGTCTTCAAGGCAGACAAAATAGAGCTTTTCATGTTCCGGACTAAGGTCAATGATGTTCATGTTGTGACCTCACCCCCTTTGATTTATCAGAAAAACCCTATCCCCTTAATCCCCTTCCCCTTGGCAAGGGGAAGGGGAAATATTTTTAGGAAGAGGGCTGCGCCCTCTTAAACACCAATTACTAAACAAACTCGCAATGATGACAACCTCAGTTTGCGATAGATCCACACTTTAGGCATCTAAAATTTAAGGGCTTCTCTGTAAGACCTCTGTGTTTCCCCGAGCTTCCTGGCTTCCTCAGCTATCTTCGTTATTGATTTGAGAACGACACGCCCTCTACGTCGAAGAGCTTTCCTGACCATTTCGGAGTCTACTATCCTATGGTAATCGGGAAGATACTCTTCAGCTATAACGTCAATTTGATACGTTTCAACTTCATTGGTGCGAGGTAAAGAGATTTTTTTACGAAATTGAATATGTTTTGATTTCTTCAGAGACAGACGGTTACCCTCAAGAACTGCTGAATACAAGCTACCTTGGAGCACTACCAAAGGATAATATATCTGAACATTTATTCCTTCTTCGTCAACTTTATTGGGCAGATACCAACTATCGAAGTGCTTTGTGATATTGTAATCCGTAGCCTTAATGAGTGAATCAAAGATCTCATGTTGCTCCTCAGCATGAAGAGCCATCCAAGAAGATTTGTCCTTCTGCTTTAATTGAAAAGTACAGTATTGAGTGGCTGTTGGTTCCTTACAATAATGATGAAATTGTTCCATTCCTGTAAACTCCGAGAAACTTACATATTTACCTTTATCTTCATCCCAGAATTTTACAGGGATTCCCGATATTTTAACTTCCTCATGGTGCATAAATGAGATGGGCGATTCCTTCGTGAAGAAAACCACAGGCTGAGGGTTGTTCACGCATTCGCAAAGCAATATAGGGAATACAAAATTGAATCCTTTCCTATAAATCTGCGTTACCCCTATAGCCTCCATATCAATCTCACGGGATTTCCCCGTTTCTGGATCTGGAAACACTGGGTTGGTCCCGACAAAGCCCCACCTCCGAGTTAGAATGGCCGCGACACGCTGTTCCAAAAGATAGCCAGACTTTTGGATTGCCTCCCTCATTTGTTTTGTTGATATTGAGCTAGTAGCCTCACGAAGCACGTGAGACATTTTAGAACTCCTGCCTGCCTTCTATGGCACGGGTGAGGGTAACGTCATCGGCGTATTCAAGCTCGGTGCCGAAGGGCAGCCCCCGCGCAAGGCGGGTGACCCGGATGCCCAGCGGCGAAATCAGGCGGCTCAGGTACATCGCCGTCTGCTCCCCCTCAAGGTTGGTATTGGTGGCGAGGATGACCTCGGTCACCTGCTCACCCTGAAGGCGGCTCATAAGCTCCTTGATTCTCACATCGTCCGCCCCGATTCCCTCGGTGGGGGAAATCGCCCCGTGGAGCACATGATATAAGCCTTTATAAGTCTTGGTGTTCTCCATAGCCAGGATGTCCTGCGGCTGCTCCACGACGCAGACCTGGCTGCGGTCGCGCTGCTCGCTGCGGCAAATGAGGCACGGCTCGGACTCGGTGACATTGAAGCAGACCGGGCAGAGCCTGGTCTGCTGCTTCAGCGCTAGTATTGCCTCCGACAGGAGCCGGACCTGCTCCTCGGGGGCACGGAGGAGATAGTACGTGAGCCGCTGGGCGCTCTTGGGGCCAATACCCGGCAGCCGGTTGAACTCCTGGATTAGCCTGTTGATTGCGTCTGAAGGTGTAGTCATGTTACGTAAGCCCGGGGATTTTGAGACCGCCGGTCAGCTCTCCCATACGCTGGGCGGCAGCTTCCTGGGACTTGGTGATGGCTTCGCTGACGGCGGCGAGCACCAGGTCTTCCAGCATCTCCACATCGTCCGGGCTTACCACCTCGGGGGATATTTTCACAGATTGTATCTTCTGCTGCCCGTTGATGGTGACCTTAACGGCTCCGCCTCCCGAGGATGCCTCAATACTAAGCTCCGCCAGTTCCTGCTGAGCTTTGGCGAGCCTTTCCTGGAGCTTCTGCGCCTGCTGCATTAAGAACCTGTTGTTCATCTCTCCTCCACGTGAGTTACCTGAGCGCCCATCTTCTTTGCCGCCTCCACCAGGTGGTTGTCCCCCGGCTCGTAGACGCACCGCACGCGGCAGGGGCGCCCCAGGAAGTGGCTTATGATTTTCTCGGCTGCCTGCTGGTTCTCCGGTTTCTCCACGTTCTCCTTGTGAATACTGTACCTGAAGGCAAGGACAACGGTATCGCCCTCAATCCTGACCGGTCTTACACCGGCGCTCCGGAGCAGGGCTACGGCGTTAGTCCGCTTAACATCAGGCGGAGCCTCCTCAATCACCCACTTCCAGTTCAGCCGGAGCTGCTCAACCTCGCTGCTGAGCGGCGCACCGGCTGGCACCGGCCCGGAGGCTGGCTCCGGCTCATTTTTGACCGGCTCGGCTTTGACCGGCTTGGCCTTAACTGGCGGCGGCTCGCTGCGGGCGGCTGCCGCCGCAGCCGTCGCCGGGGGAGCCGCTTCCCTCGCCGGAGCAGCCCTTGCCGGCGGCGGCTCATGGCGAACAGCCGCTTCAGGTGACGGAGCCTGTGCGGTGTCCTTATCCACTACAGAGTCAACCAGCGCCAGCTCCAGGGGCAGGGTGGAATAGTTATCAAGCTCAACCTCGCTGAAGAGCTTTGTCGCCCTGAGTATCCGTGGCAGCGATGCCATGCAGGCCAGAGCCTTAAGCTCTGCCCTGTCCTCAGGGTCAAACTCTATCGCTTCATCGGAGCCGGTCTTCGCCAGCAGCAGTCCCCGGAGATATTCCACCACCTCCCGGTTAAACTGGCGCAGGTCCACCCCGTCGCCGCTAACGGCGTTTATGGTGGCTATGCCGGCGGATAAATCGCTGCCGACGATATGCTTTACCAGTTCCCTTGCCCGCCGGTCGCCGGTGATGCCAAGAACGGCTTGAACCTGCCCAATCCCGATTTCGGCGCCGTAGTAAGTAGTCAGCTGCTGGAGAATATTCTCCGCATCGCGCAGGCTGCCGGTGGCACTGGCGGAGATAAGCCGCAGCGCCGGCGTCTCAATATGAATGCCCTCCGCCTCACAGATGCGGGTGAGTTTGGCGACAACATCCGCCTGGGAAAGGCGCCGGAAGTCAAAGCGCTGGCACCGGGAGGCAATTGTCGGCAGCACTTTATGGGCTTCGGTTGTCGCCAGGACGAAGATGACCTGTGGTGGCGGCTCCTCAAGGGTCTTCAAGAGAGCATTTGAGGCGCTGGTGCTTATCATGTGCACCTCGTCAATGAGATAGACCTTATAACGCGCCAGAACCGGAGCATCATTCACGCGCTCATTCAGC
>CAYUBP010000015.1:0-8692 GCA_964443115.1 uncultured Dehalococcoidales bacterium
TGGACATGCCGATGTAATAAGAGTTGGGGTAGATAATAGCCACGGGGAGCCTGCCTCCCCAGTCTTTGATGACAGCGCCCTGCTCTCGGGAGAGGCGAACTCTGGCTTTCCTGATGGCGTCCCAGCTCATGGTCTAATTATATACTAAATAAAGAAAGAGGGGCTGGAGGCTCTGCTCATTCTTGGTTGTTAGGACGTGTCATTGCGAGGAGCATAGCGACGAAGCAATCTGATACAAAGAGATTGCTTCGCTCCGCTCGCAATGACAACTAAGATTGCGTAAAAGGGGGGTGGAGGCTCTCTTGGGACGACCAACGGATAAGATTATTTCTCGGGTTTCGTGTCAGGCTTACCAGAATTGAAACGAACCAAAGCATCCCAATCTATCTGACCATTCACGACGTATCGTTGGCTGAATTCAAAGGTGAACCTGTTCACAATCTGAGGATACTCCCGATTGAATTCAAGCCTCCTTCTTCTCGCAGTGTAACCAAGCGGCTTTATTATCTTCAAATACAGGTCAGGATTGCCGGAGATGAATTCCCAAAACACTTGTCCACAATACTTATAGTAATCGCCCTTGTCGGGTTTGGCGTCCCGCCCGTAGCAGCAACCATTAACCGCGCTAACACGAAGATGTGAGTTGCTCGAGCGTATAGTCTGTTTTGCCTTTCGGAAATCGTCTTTCATTTTTCGTATCTGGCTGCTGTTCCCCCAATGTGGCCCCGATTTAATGGCCACAATAAAGCGGGTACCGTCTTTGTCGAATTTCAGGTCTATACCCTGAGCAGAGGATTTCCACCCCCCGTGCGCAGTCTTACCTACGAAAACTGCAAGGCCTTCAAGGAAGTCTCCAAACATGGCCTCTTCCTGCGAAGACAAGTAGGCATCAAGTAGGCTCTGAACAAGGTCCTGAGCTAGATTTATGTCTTTTGCCTTGAAAAGGTAGGGATTTTTTGCCCGCAAGATTGCGTTCAATTTCAGGGCTTTGAGACCGGCTAGCCTGGCTTGGTGAAAACTGCCGATATTCTGTTTCACATATGCCCTTACGTCTTGGATTCTGATTGCCGTCATAACAGTCTATTTCCGTTTCCGTTGTGTTTAGCTTTCCAGGTAGTGATAGCGTCCTTCGCCAGATGTGCATAGTCGCTTGATGCTTCTATTCCTATGTAGTGTCTATTTAGGTTAAGGGAGGCTATGGCCGTAGTGCCCGACCCGATGAAGGGGTCAAGCACTACGTCTCCTTCTTGGCTGAAAAGCTTTATGAACCATGCAGGGAGAGCAATGGGGAATGAGGCACTATGCCCGCGGTTTGAGCATTCTGTGCTCAGGTGCAGCACATTCGTTGGGTAAGCCTGCGTTCTGCCAAGCCAGTGAGAGATATTCTTGCCGAAGCCACTTCCGACGTGGGATTCGTCTCTAGTTCGGTCGGTTTCGCTCAACTTTGCGAGTCGCTTTTCTTTCCAATTGCCCATCGGCACCATGACCGCTTGCTGGTGCATCTTAAACTGCTTCTGTTTGGTGAAATGTAAACAGCGCTCCCAGGCATCTCTAAACCGATTGGGCCATTTGCCGGGGTAACAATTTTTCTTGTGCCATATATATTCTTCTGTCCAGAGCCAGCCTTGCTTCTTCATGGCAAGAATTAGCTCCAGCACGTAAGTCTGGCGCTCTCCATCAACCGCTCTCTCTTTTATGTTCAAAACAAACGAGCCTTCGGGCTTTAGAACGCGCTTGAGTTCAAAGGATATTGGAAGGAACCATTCCACGTAATGTTTGACCGGGACCCCCTGGTATGTCTTCTTGCGATTATCAGCGTAGGGCGGAGAGGTGAAGATTAGGTCAATGCACGAATCCGGCAGCTGTCTCAAGACAGTAAGACAATCGCCACATATTATCTGGTCAGTCTCTAGCGTGTGGCGAAGGTTCTCCTTGCTGATTCTCTCTATCGTGTTAACCATCTATTCTCCGCTATCAATCCTATTTTACAACCTTTCAGGCGTCCTGTCAGTAGCCTCTCTTAGCACTTCGTGTACCCGCAACTCGGGCAGATGAAGCAGCCCTCCTGGTAGCGGAGCAGGTTGCCGCAGTCCGGGCACTGCCCGGCGAGGTTCTTGACCAGCCCGTAGTCCTGGAACTGGGGCTTGTTGTTCTCCCCGCCGCCGACGTGCTTTTCCAGTATGCTGGCGATGGCATCGGCGCAGGAGAGGACGGACTTGCCCTCCTCCCAGGCGATGGAGGGGCAGCGGATGCCCCGTAGCTGCTTGACGATGGAGGCGACGTCCACCCCTGACCGGAGCGCCAGGGAGATGAGGCGGCAGGTGGCTTCAAGCTGGGCGGAGGCGCAGCCGCCCGCCTTGCCCAGGTGGGAGAAGACCTCGCATATACCCTTGTCATCGGAGTTGACCGTGACGTATATGCTGCCGCAGCCGGTGGTTACCTTCTCGGTGACGCCGGTCGTCACCTTTGACCGCCCCCGTGGGGTAAGCCCGGCGCTCTCTGCTTTTTTGCCTTTGTCCGTCTTGCCGGTGGTGAGCACCTGAGCATCACGGCTGCGGTCGCGGTAGATGGTTATCCCCTTCAAGCCCTGCTCGTATGCCAGCGTATAAACTTTAGCCACGTCCTCCCGGGTAGCCTCGTGGGGGAAGTTGACCGTCTTGGAGACGGCGTTATCGGTTGACTTCTGGAAGGCAGCCTGCATCCGGACGTGCCACTCCGGGCTTATCTCGTGGGCAGTGACAAACACCCGCTTCGCCCTCTCCGGGATGCCTTCAATGCCGGAGAGATGGGCGCCGCCGGCGAGCCTGCGCATCAACTCCTCGGAGTAGAAGCCCTCCTGGCGGGCTGCCTCCTCAAAATAGGGGTTCACCTCTATTAGCTGCGAGCCTTCAAGGATGTTCCGTGTGTAGCTCAGGGCGAACAGTGGTTCAATGCCGGACGAGCAGCCGGCGATTATGCTTAAGGTGCCGGTGGGGGCGATGGTGGTGCAGGATGCGTTCCTCACCCTGGGGCGGCCCCGCTTATCATAGATGCTGCCCTTGAAGGCGGGGAACACACCCCGCTCCGCAGCCAGCGCCACCGAGGCGTTACGCGCCTCGTCGTGGACAAAACGCATGACCTCGGTAGCCACCTTTAGCGCCTCTTCGGAGTCGTAAGGGATGCCCAGCCTGATGAGCATATCGGCAAAGCCCATCACCCCCAGCCCGATTTTCCTCGTCTTCTTGGTCATCTCCTCTATCTGGGGGAGGGGGAACTTGTTGACATCAATCACATTATCCAGGAAGCGGACGGCGGTCTTTACCGTCGCCGCAAGGCGGGGGTGGTCAATCTCAATCTTTCCCTTCTCTGCGTTCTTAAGCATCTTGCTCAGGTTGATGGAGCCCAGGTTGCAGGACTCGTAGGGGAGGAGCGGCTGCTCGCCGCAGGGGTTGGTGCTCTCAATATTGCCCAGCGCCGGCGTGGGGTTGTCCCTGTTTATCCGGTCAATGAATACAACCCCGGGGTCGCCGGTCCGCCAAGCCATGTCCACTATCTTGTCAAATACCTCCCGGGCATTGAGCTTGCCCTCCACTTTCTTCGTGTGCGGGTTTACCAGCGCGTAGTCAGTGCCCGATTTCACCGCCTCCATGAACTCGGTGGTGACGGCTACCGAGAGATTGAAGTTGGTGAAGGCGCTGGAGTCTTCCTTGGCGACGATAAACCTCATGATGTCCGGGTGGTCAATGTTCAGGATTGCCATGTTTGCTCCCCGCCGCATCCCCCCCTGCTTGATGACATCGGTTGCCGTGTCAAAGGCGCGCATGAAGGAGACGGGGCCGCTGGCGACGCCGCCGGTGGAGCCGACCCTGTCCCTCTCCGGTCTCAGCCGGGAAAAGGAGAAGCCGGTACCGCCGCCGCTCTTGTGGATAAGAGCCGTGTCCTTCACCGCTTCAAAAATGGACTCCATGGAGTCCTCAACGGGCAGGACAAAGCAGGCGGAGAGCTGCCCCAGTTCCCGCCCGGCATTCATCAGGGTGGGGGAGTTGGGCAGGAAATCCAGGTTAATCATCAGCCGGTAGAACTCTTCCTCAACAGCGGCAGCATCCGCCTCAGGGTTGTAGATTAGCTCGGCGGCGGCAATAGCCCGCGCCACGCGGCGGAACATCTCCTCCGGCGTTTCAATAACCTTTCCCTGGCTGTCCTTCTTCAGGTATCTTCTCTCCAGGACATGGAGGGCATTGGAGGTGAGGCTGGTCGTTGTGCTTGGCAGTGGCTCTGTCTTAACCGGTACCGGCGCAGGAGGTTCTGTCTCCGGCGCCTCCGGTTTCATCTCCGTCCTGGCCTCCCCGGCAAGGATTTCCCTTACTATTGCCTGAATCTCATAGTCGCTGGGCTGGTGCCTTGGCTGGCGGTGCTGCTTCGGGACCAGGTCTTCCATCCCCGGCAGGGTGTGCGGCTGCTCCAGGCGCTCAATAACCTGCCCGGTGAGGTGCTCAATGAGTTGTCTATCGGCGATGCCCATTGACTCAGCGGCGGCGAAGATAGCCCGGGCAATCTGCGTGCGGTTAGGTTGTCTTTCCGTGTTCATTTTTGCCTCCTGCGCTTGTTCTTCAGTCCCTCCAGCTGCTCGGTGGGGAGTAATGTTAGCTGACCGATGGATTTTTCGCCGCTGACCAGGGTGTCCACCGCCTGCTTCAGCGCCGTGATATCGGCAAACTCCCGGTAGACGCTGGCAAACCGGATATAGGCAATGTGGTCAAGGGTCTTCAGCCCTGCCATGACCATATCCCCGATTAGGGCGCTGGGTATCTCTGCCTTGCCCAGCCCGTATATCTCAGCCTCAATATCGCTTGCCAGCTTGTCAACGCTGCCGATGGGCAGCGGGCGTTTCTCGCAGGCTTTGCGAATGCCAGCCAGCAGCTTGTCCCGGCTGAACTCCTCGCGCCGCCCGTCCTTCTTAATCACAAAAAGGCTGGCTGGTTGCAGCCGCTCGTAGGTGGTGAAACGCGAGCTGCACCGCAGGCACTCGCGGCGGCGGCGTACCCCGTCATTCACGTCCCGGGAGTCTATTACCCTGGAATCATTATAACCACAATAAGGACAGTTCATGGTCTAGCTTTGCCCTAAAAGTGCCTTTTTATTATCATCCTGAGCATGGCGAAAGGCCTCACTGCCCCAGATTCTTCGTCGCTTCGCTCCTCAGGATGACTTTTGAGGCAACCTCGTCTAACTCTACAACATGTTGTGTGGTGAGGTTAATCTACCACAATCCCTAGTGCTTGTCAATAGCCTTTTTAGCCCCCGGCTCTACGTTCTTCTGGTTGGCGGAATTGTCATTGCGAGGAGCGCAGCGACGAAGCAATCTATTCACGTTGAGATTGCTTCGCTCCGCTCGCAATGACGACCATGATTCGGGTAAAAGATTAGCCCCCGGGAAAAAGAAAAAAGGCTGCAGCTCCTAGAGGCTGCAGCCTTTAGTTCTGGCTCTTTCCCGCCAGTGAGAGCTAACGCTCCACAGGCTGAGTCTGTGATGGCGCCGGGGTTATTCTGGTCTCCGTGTTAATTACCTGGCGGCGCCGGTTAAACATTGGGCGGCGCAGGAACGAGGGGACGTCCAGCTCTTCCTCGGTCTTTAGTCCCTTGAGCGCCTGCATTGCTTCCTCATCCCTGCCGCTCCCGACCTGTCCTATCCGGGACTTAAAGCCGGTGGCAATCAGGGTAATCCTCACGTCCCTCTCCATCCGGGAGTCATGGGCTACCCCGAAGATGATGTTAGCGTCAGGGTCAACTGCCTGCCTGATGACCTCAGCCGCCTGGTTGACCTCAAAGAGGGTCAGGCTGTCACCGCCGACGATATTAAACAGCACTCCCTTGGAACCGGCGATGGAGACATCAAGCAGGGGACTGGCAAGGGCTTCTTTAGCCGCATCTGCCGCCCGGTTCTGACCGGAGCCGCGCCCGATTGACATCCAGGCGGGACCGGCGTCCTTCATTATTGCCTTCACGTCGGCATAATCAAGGTTGATAAGACCGGGGACGGTGATAACCTCGGCGATGGCTTGAACACCATGCTTGAGCACATCATCCGCCATCTGGAAGGCACTATCAACACCCGTCTTCTGGTCGCAAAGAGCGAGCAGGCGGTCATTGGGGATGATAATCAGGGTGTCAACCTTGCCCAGCATGCGCGTAATGCCCTCTTCAGCCACCTGGGAGCGGTGGGTGCCTTCAAAGGTGAACGGCTTGGTAACGACGCCGATGGTGAGGGCGCCCGCCTGCTTGGCAAGCTCGGAGACCACCGATGCCGCACCGGTGCCGGTGCCGCCGCCCATGCCGCAGGTGATGAATACCATGTCCGCGCCGGTGACGAGTTCCTTTATCTCATCACGGCTCTCCTCGGCAGCTTTCTGTCCCAGGTTGTGGTCGCCGCCGACACCCAGCCCGCGGGTAAGCTTCTCGCCAATCTGGAAACGGATGGGGGCTTCGGTAATAGCCAGTGCCTGGGCATCGGTATTCATGCCGATGAACTCCACGCCGTGAATCTCTTCCCTGACCATCCGGGTCACAGCATTGCAGCCACCACCACCGAGACCGATAACCTTAATCTTAGCGGGATTAGGGATGAAACCTGTCTTTGCCATCTCCTCCTCCTTTCTTTACCGAAATAGTCTTGCAAACCGGGAAAACAGGCTCCTCAGCCCGAAGCCGAATCCGCGGCGCTGCCGCATCGGCCCTGTCCTGTGCTTGGCGCCCCAGAGCAGCAGGCCCACGGCCGTGGCATAAGCCGGGTCACGAAGGGTATCGCTGATGCCGTGCATCGTGGTCGGCGCTCCTACTCTTACCGGCAGCTTGAGGATGTCGGCGCCCAGTGCGGCGAGTCCGGAGAGGTTGGAACTGCCGCCGGTAAGCACCAGTCCGCCGGGAACCAGTGTCTCATATTCGGAGTGGGGTAGCTCCAGCAGGGTAAGCCTCAGGATTTCTTCTACCCGCGCCCGGATAATGTCGCACAGGTCAGAATAGGAGACGCCGTGCCCGTCGGCGGTAGTAGCCGCCATTGTACCCGCCTTGCTCTCGTAGACCGGCATGACGCTGCCGTACCTCTTCTTCATCTCCTCGGCGACATCAAACGGCAGCCCCAGACCGACGGCAATATCCCGCGTGAGCTGGTAGCCGGCTACCGGCAGGACAGCGGTGTGCCAGATGCTGCCCTCTCTGAAGACGGCGATATCGGTGGTACCGCCGCCGATATCAGCCAATATGGTGCCAATCTCCTTTTCATCCGGGGTAAGCACCGCCTCGGCGCTGGCCAGCGGCTCAAGGACAAAGTCTTCAACCTCAATGCCGATACCGCGGACGCACTTCGCCAAGTTCTGCACCGAGGTCACGGCGGCCGTAATAATATGTGTCTCAACGTCCAGGCGGAAGCCGTGCATCCCTACCGGGTTCTTCACGCCCGCCTGACCATCAACCGCATAGCTGCGGGGAATGACATGGAGCAGCTTCCGGTCGCTTGGTACCTGGACGCTCCGGGCACATTCCAGCACTCGCTTCAGGTCGTCGCCGCGCACCAGCCGGTCATTGCGGGTAATGGCGACTACCCCCCGGTTGTTCAGCGATGCGACGTGCCTGCCGGTGACACCGATGTAGGCTGACTCCAACCGGCGGCCGCTGGTCTGCTCGGCTTTCCTTACCGATTCCCGGATTGACTGGCCGGCTTCGGCGATATTGACCACCAGTCCCTTGTGCAGCCCCTTGGACGGGGTAATACCCACCCCGATAACACGGATACCACCCATGCCATCACCATCGGCGATAATGGTGCATACCTTGGTGGTACCAACATCAATAGCAGCTAAAGTCTGATTTGCCATCTAGTCCTCCTTTCATTTTCGCTTGCCCATCGTCCCGGATTATTCACCGCATTTTGCCCTCCCATCTTATCGTCAGTAAATTTCATTTAATGGAATGCCCGCCGGGGCATCCCAGCATGCACGTCTCCTCCATAAATCCACCGGCAGTGACCCGCTCCGCCGCCCGTAGCCTGGCGCTGCGGCTCCGCGGGTTAGCCTTAATCTCGGCGGGAGAGGGTGTAATTACTTTCTTGTTAATTATCCTCAGCGAGGCTTTGTGCCCGCAGACGCAGACGGGCGTCTTCGGCGGGCAGACACAGTCCCGGGATTCCCGCTGCATGAACTGTTTTACTATCCGGTCCTCAAGGGAATGGTAGCTGATTACCGCCAGCCTGCCCTCAAAGCCGAGGAGGTCAACCGCCTGGGCTAGAGCCGTGCCCAGGTTCTCCAGTTCGTGGTTGACCGCAATCCGCAGCGCCTGGAAAGTCCTGGTCGCCGGGTGAATGCGCTCCCTTATGCCGGGGACCGCCCTCTCCACTATCTGTGCCAGGTGAAGAGTGCTCGTCACCGGACGCTCGCTGACAATGTGGCGGGCTATTCTGCGCCCGTGGCGCTCTTCACCGTACGTCTCCAGGAGGTGCGCCAGCTCCCCCTCGGGGAGCGTATTAATAATATCGGCGGCAGTGACCATCTGGCCGGGGTCCAGCCGCATGTCCAGCGGCCCCTCCCGCTGGAAGCTGAAGCCCCGGCGGCTATCTCCAAGCTGGAGTGATGATAGCCCGAGGTCAAAGAGTATGCCGTGCACCGGGTAGAAGTTATACTTCAGGCAGATAGCCCGCAGGTTGACAAAATTGTCATTGACC
>CAYUBP010000015.1:8702-13472 GCA_964443115.1 uncultured Dehalococcoidales bacterium
GGAGGACTCCAGCCCCGTAAGCCCTGAGCCTTGCGCTGGCAGCCCTCGCGGCGTCCGGGTCAGCATCAATGCCCAGCAGTTGCCCGCCGGGGGCGCTGGCTTCCAGGATGGCTGCGGCATGTCCGCCACCGCCGACGGTACAGTCAATATACCGTCCCCCGGGCTCGACCGCCAGAGCCTGCACCGCCTCCCCGACCAGAACCGGTCTGTGAACTGCCATGGCTAGACTCATCAACGCCTCTCCAGGCTTTCTATTATCTGCCCTGCTTGCTCCCGGCTTTTAGCTTTCTCTGCTTCCCATTCCTGCTTGTTCCAGAGCTCAAGGTAGTTGTTAGCCCCGATGATGACCACCTCGTACTCCAGCGCGGCGTAGTCTCTCAGCGGCAACGGCAGGGCAACCCTGCCCTGCCCGTCAATGCTGGTGCTGAAGGCTGTGGCAAAAATCGCCCGGTTCAGCATTCTTATCTTGCTGGGTGCCACTGAGCCGTCGGTAAGGGTCGTTGCCAGCTTTTTCCACTCGGGAAGGGGATAGGCGGTGATGCACTTCTCTATCCCCGGTGTCAGTACTACCCCCTGCTTCAGCTCAGCCCGGAAACGGGGCGGGAAAGGCACCCTCCCCTTCTGGTCAACCCTGTATTCAAACTCTCCGAAAAACACCTGCCGCCCCCACTTGACACCCTAGTTTACCACTTTCCCCCACTTTTCACCATTGTACAACACAACTCCCTCAGCTTGTCAATAGGTTTTCCAAGTTTTTTTAGCTGGTTAGTACAAAAAGACCATATGGTAAAAGATGAAGCGATACCCTTTTCTATTTGCAGCGCATATGTGATAAAATAGAACCCTGTGTTTAACTTCGGGGTACTGACAATCAGCGATAAGGGTTCGCGCGGTGAGCGGCAGGATACCAGCGGCGCTGCCATCAGGGACATCCTGGCGCAGATGGACAGCCGTATGGTCGCCTATGACATCGTCCCCGACGAGGTGGATGTGATTGCCGGTAAGCTGATGGAGTGGGCGGACGGCGGCAGCATGGACGTTATTTTTACCACCGGCGGTACCGGCCTCGGGCCGAGGGATGTCACCCCGGAAGCCACGATGAAGGTCGTGGACAGGGTTGTCCCCGGTATTGCCGAGGCGATGAGGGCTGGCACGTTTTCCAGGACGCCCTTCGCTATCCTGAGCCGGGCGGTGGCTGGCGTGAGGGGGAAGTGCCTGATAATAAATATGCCCGGCAGCACCAGGGCAGTCCGGGAGTGCCTTGAGGTGATACTGCCCGCCATTCCCCATGCGGTACAGATTATTACCGGTGATGTAACCGAGCATAATGCGGATAAAAGCAATGCACATTGATATTCTGACTCTGTTTCCTGAGATGTTCCAGGGACCATTCAGCACCGGCATAATGAAACGGGCGGTTGAGCATGGGCTGGTCAGCATTGGCATTCATAACATTCGGGACTACAGCCATGATAAGCACGCCACCGTTGATGATTATCCCTACGGCGGTGGCGCCGGCATGGTGCTCAAGCCGGAGCCTATTTTTGAGGCGGTAGAAGCAATAGGAGCCCAGATGGAGACGCCGGTAATCCTGCTCACCCCGCAGGGGCGGCTTTTCTCCCAGCCGGTTGCCGATGAACTGGCGAAGTTTGAGCGGATAGTTCTTATCTGCGGTCGCTACGAGGGGGTGGACGAGCGGGTCTGTGAGCACCTCGCCACTGACCGGCTGAGCATTGGTGACTATGTGCTCAGCGGCGGTGAGCCGGCGGCGGTGGTGGTGGTGGATGCCGTCGTCCGGCTGCTACCCGGGGTCGTTGGCTCTCCGGCTTCACTTGTGGAAGACTCTCACGCCCGCGGGCTGCTGGAGTACCCGCAGTACACACGCCCCGCAGTCTACAGGGAGTGGGCAGTCCCCGAGGTGCTGCTCTCCGGCAACCATGCCCGGATTGCCAGATGGCGCCGGGAGCAGGCTATACTGCGCACCCTGGAGCGCCGCCCCGAGCTTCTGGAAAGAGCTGCCCTGTCTTCAGAGGACAGAAGATTAGTGGAACAAATAAGAGCAAATTATGGAGGAAGTCAATGAACATCGGGCAACTGACTCAGCCCAACCCCAATATCCCGGAGCTTGCGCCCGGCGACCGGGTGAGGGTCAATGCCAGGGTGGTGGAAGGCGAGCGGGAACGTATCCAGCCATTTGAGGGAGTGATTATCAAGGTACGCCGCGGCACCAGCCCCAGCTTCACGGTGAGGCGGGTTACCTATGGCATCGGCGTAGAGCGCAGCTTCCCGCTGCACTCCCCGCTGGTGGAAAGCGTCAAGGTTGTCCGGCACTCAAAGGTGCGCCGGGCAAGGCTCTACTACCTGCGCGGCTTGAGCGGCAAGGCGTCCCGCCTCAAGGAAAAGCGGGTAGAGAAGGAAGCCAGCGGGGGTTAAAGCTGGCTCCGGAGTGTGACCGGTGGCGTATGCCGAAGTTAGCGTCAATTCGCCGGTAGCCCAGCGCCGGACGTTCAGCTATGCGATACCCGCCGGTCTGGATATAGATATCGGGCAGGCGGTGTGGGTTCCCTTCGGGGATAAGCTCCTCCAGGGTGTTGTTCTCCGGCTTGCCGATTACCCGCAGGTTGAGGAGACCAGGGAGGTTGCCGGGGTTATTGAACCGTGCCCCGTGCTGTCCCCCGCCCGTGCCGCATTGGCGGGCTGGATAAGCGAGTACTATCTTTCCCCCATTTTTGACGCCGTGGCACTGATGCTGCCGCCGGGGTTTGAGCGCAAGCCGCTGACCCTTGTCTCGGTAGCCCCCGGATATAATAGCCAGAGGCTTGCTTCACTCTCCCCGGAGCAGGGGCAGGTCTTTGACCTTGTCCAGCAGGGGACTATCAGTCTGAAGCTGCTGGAGAAAAGGCTGGGCAAGAAGAAAGCCCAGCTTATCGTCTCGCAGCTTCTGAGATTGGGGCTGCTGGCAAGAAGCTACGAGCTGGAGCCGGCGAGAGTAAAGCCCAGGACAGTGCCCTACCTCAGCCTGTCGGTAACCGCCGACCAGGCACGGGATGAAGCCGCCAGGCTGCGCCGGAAGGGGGCAGTCCAGCAGGCTGACCTCCTTGAGTTCCTGTCCCGGCCGGTGCCGGCTGCCGAAGCCAGGAAGCGTTTCCACCAGGCAGTTAACGCCCTGTTAAAGAAGGGGCTGGTTAACCTCCAGCAGACTCCGGTCAGACGCGAGCCAATCTCATACCATGGTATCACCCAATCCTTCCCGCTGCCGCTCACCGGCGCCCAGACGGCTGCCCTTGAGTCTGTCAAGCAGGGCATAGAACAAGCCGCAGGGGGGCAGCCCCCTCCGGTCTTTGTCCTTCACGGGGTTACCGGCAGCGGCAAGACCGAGGTCTACCTCCAGTCCCTGGCGGCGGCAGTAAAACTGGGGAAGCGGGGCATCGTTTTGGTCCCCGAGATTTCGCTTACTCCCCAGACCATAGAGAGCTTTGCCTCCCGCTTCCCGGGCAGGGTAGCCGTGCTCCACAGCCGGTTATCCCTGGGCGAGCAGTTTGACGAGTGGCAGCGGATAAGGGACGGGGATTTTGACGTGGTTATCGGGCCGCGGAGCGCTATCTTTGCCCCCCAGCCAGAACTGGGTCTTATAGTGATTGACGAGGAGCATGAGTGGAGCTATAAACAGGACAACCCTCCCCGCTACCACGCCCGTGATGTTGCCCTGAAGCTGGCGGAGCTTAGCGGGGCAGCGGTTATCCTGGGCAGCGCCACCCCGGACGTGGAGACCTATTACCGTGCCCGGATGGGGGAATATCACCTTCTCCAGCTTCCCGAGCGGGTCACACCAGGCGAAGTCTTACCCCGGGTTAAAATTGTGGACTTGAGGGAGGAGCTGAAATCTGGCAACAGGAGCCTGTTCAGCCGCTCTCTGTCGCAGGCGACGGCTAAAGCGGTGGCGGAGGGGCAGCAGGTAATCCTGTTTCTCAACCGGCGGGGAGCCGCCACCTTCATCCAGTGCCGGAACTGCGGCTTTGTCCTCCGCTGCCGGCGCTGTGAGACAGCCCTTACCTTTCACCCCGCCGAGGATGCTCTGGTCTGCCATCAGTGTAACTACAGGACGTCGGTCCCCGGGGCCTGCCCCCGCTGCTCCAGCCGCCGTCTCAAGTTCCTGGGCACCGGCACCCAGAAGGTGGAGCAGGAGGCTGGCGCCGCCTTCCCCGGGGCGAGGCTGTTGCGCTGGGACAGCGACGTCATCGGCGGGAAGTATTCCCACCAGAGGATACTGGACAAATTCCGCAACCACGAGGCTGATATTCTCATCGGGACGCAGATGATTGCCAAGGGGCTGGACCTGCCCCTGGTTACGCTGGTCGGGGTGGTCAATGCCGATACCGCCCTGAACCTGCCCGACTTCCGCGCCGGGGAGAGGACATTCCAGCTATTGAGCCAGGTAGCCGGCAGAGCTGGTCGGGGCATTCTGGGAGGGCAGGTCATAGTCCAGACCTACTCACCGGAGCATTACGCCATCCAGGCGGCAGCCAAGCATGATTATGCCTCGTTCTACAGCCAGGAGATTGACTTCCGCCGCCAGCTAAACAATCCACCCTTCACCCGGCTTGCCCGTCTCGTCTACAGCCATACCAATGATATTGCCTGCCAGAGGGAGGCAGAGAGGATGAAACGCCAGCTTGCCGGCGAGATAGAATCACGGGGAACAGACCTGAACCTTATCGGGCCCGCCCCTGCGTTTGTCCCCCGGCTGCGGGGGAGGTTCCGCTGGCAGAT
>CAYUBP010000016.1:0-6564 GCA_964443115.1 uncultured Dehalococcoidales bacterium
GTCAAAGTGCCTGTTGAATATATGCCTGCCGTAGCCGGTGGCGGTCAGCCGGTCGTATTTGATGTCTCTAAGCAGCTCTCTGCCCACCGACACGGGGTCAAAAGAGTTGTCCGCCTTACGGGCGACCACGATTCCCCCGTCTTCAACAGCCACCAGCTTTACGGTACGTGAACCTATATCAATACCGGCACTGAGCATATCCCTTATCTCTTGATGGTCTCTATAAAGGCTTCTACCCGGGTCTTTAGCTGCCCGATATCTTCCTGCCCGTAGTCCGTCTCTATCCTGAGAGCTGGTATGCCCTCGGCGACCAGCGCCTGCTCGACCGGATAGGACTCAATTACATAGGGAGAGCAGAACTGGAGGGCATAGTGTATTACCCCGTCAGCATGGTCTTTCCGTGCCAGCTCCTTTATATGCTTTGTCCGGTTTTCATTCGGCGTAAATATGGCGCAGTCAATCTTGAAGTAGCGGTCAAGTATGGCATCCATAAGGGCGTCCACGGTCTTACCGGAATCGTCTACCAGGTTCTGGGTCCCCCGCTCGCCGACGCAGGACTCTTCACCCACGATGACGGCGCCTGACGTTTCAATGATGGACGGCAGCTTCCAGTTGGGCACCGCCATCGGGCAGCCGGAGACAAGTACCCGCGGCGTACCCTTGGGGAAAACCCCCTCTCCGTTCTTGACCCTTTTCTCCAGCTCATCGCATATCTTGTTTACGGAACCCGTAAAACGCTCCGGGTTGTCGTAGAAGGCGACCTGGTTGATGAGCAGGGCATCAAGCCCGGAGATTGGCGCCGGGTCAGCCGCCCGCAGAGCCGCCAGGCGGTACAGAGCCTTCCTGCGGTTATTGACAATGGCAATGCCTTTCTTCAGCCTGGCAGCGTCAATGGTTATCCCGGTCAGTTTTTCCAGCTCAGCTTTGAAGCGGGCATACTCCTTCTTCAGCAGTTCCCTGTCCTGGGGGTTCTTCATCTGGGGGACTTCCATGACATATACGTTGGGCTGGATGCTCTTGAATATTTCGTAAGCCTTCTTCTTGCCGTCGCAGGTGGTCTCGCCGACAATCATGTTTGACGCCTCAATATAGGGGCAGACCCTGTTCAGCTTGAAACCGAAGAAGGACTTGATAAGGGAGCACGTGTTACGGGGAAGCAGCTTCTCGGCGTCTTCAAAGCCGAACTCTGCGCCGGCACAGAGCCCAACCGATATGGCATCGGCGGCTATAATCAGCTCATCGGGGACGAACACGCAGAACGTGCCGATAACCTTACGACCGGCGGCTTTGGCATCCTCCAGTTCCTTGATACGAAGCCCGTGAACCTCGCCCATAACGAAGTCCAGGTAGCTCATACCTTCGGGCCTATTCTTCTGCGAGATGTAGGTATCCTGATAGAGTTGCCCCAGTACGCCAAGCAGAGCATCGTGAGCTTCCAGGTTCAAGCCCAGGTTTGTCCACATAGGTCTGTAGTCGGCTGCCATGAGTTACCTCCTTTTTATAAAGTTTACTTATAGTATAGCACTGTTTTTCTTATAAGTAAACGTTTTTCCTCAGCCTTCGTGAGCGGTGCTACCCTGTGGCAAAATGCAGCCGCCGGGCACCAACGCCGGCGAAGCCCGAAGCTTGAGGTTAGGCTACTCATGCCCTGAAACCCGCCTCGCTGCCTGAATCGCTGCCCCCAGCGCACCCACTGTCTGCGGATTCTGAGGGCAGGTCAATGGCATACCCAGTTCCTGAGACAGAAGCAGCCTTATACACGGGTTGTGCGCCACCCCGCCGGCGAAGACGAATCTGTAGAACAGACCCACGCGGCGCAGCATTCCCCCGACGCGGTCAACTATTGCCTGATGGATGCCGAGCGCCACCCGCCGGCTATCCGCTCCCTGACTGATGAGCGACACAACCTCGGACTCGGCAAACACGGTGCACATGCTGGAAAGACGTACTGAACTGCCCTCCGCCTCCAGCGCATGCTGTCCCAGAAGCTCAATGCTCAACCCCAGAGCCGATGCCATGTTCTCCAGGAACCGCCCGGTGCCGGCGGCGCAGCGGTCATTCATCTCAAAGCGAGCCACAGTACCGTCAGGCTTCACCAGAATCGCCTTGCTGTCCTGCCCGCCGATATCAAGCAGGGTCTGGACATCGGGGTACAGGTGATGCACGCCAGTGGCATAAGCCTTGATTTCAGTGACTACATCATCCGCCAGCTCGTGCTCCGTGGCGAGGTGTCGCCCGTAGCCCGTAGCGACAATGCGGTCGTAGGTGCGCGTACCTATCAGCTTTCTGGAGTTGTTTAAAGGACTGGTGCCGGTAAGCACCACCTCCTCACGTACTATCTCTTTACCGTCCCATTCCACCAGGGCGATTGTACGCGAGCCAATGTCCAGCCCCGCTGTCAGCATTCCTTTCCTCCTTAGCCCCGAGTGAGTTCTATCCCTCGCAGAGGCTCAGACCACGGAATATTCCGGTCTTTATATCATCTCTATAAAAGCTTCTATCCGCACCCGCAGGTTCTCGCGGTCGGCGTCGGTGAAGTTGGTCTCCAGGTGCAGGAAGGGTAGCTTGAGCTTATTCTTGACCAGGTCAGCCACCCGGCAAGACTCAACGTTATAGGTATGGCATGCCTGCCATGTCAGGTCTATGACGCCGCCAATTTTGAAGTCCTGCACCATCCTCTCCAGAAGTGCAATCCTATTTGTGTTGGGCGCCATAACTGAACACGGGATTGACAGGTACTTTTCCGCCAACAGGACTACCGGGTCCCGCCTGTCCTTCTCGTCAATTCGCAGGTCAACTGTCTTGTACCCGCCGCATGTCTCCATGGCTACCACCAGCCCGCCGCACTCTTCAACCAGGGCTACCACCTTATCATCATCCTCCCCCACCGGGCATCCGGTCAGGAGGATGCGGGGAGTGCCAGCGTTAGCGACATGGTACCCTTCCCTCTGGAGGCTCTTTACCTCGGACACAAACCTGTCCATCAGGGCGATGCCTGCCTCCCGGTCAGCGCCATACTCTGAATTGGAGGCAATTGCCAGCAGTTCCAAGCCCGATACCAGCGCGGGGCTGGCTCTATTCAGGTCAAAGACTTCCTTGCGGGCACGCGCTTCTTCATTGGTTACGTGTATTGCCCGGCGCAGTGCGTCGTCGGTGATTGTGACTCCCAGTTGCTCTTCAATTGCTGACTTGAGTCTCCGCACCTCGCTTTCCCACAACCGGAGCGATGATGGCAAATGCGGCATTTGGGGAAGGTCCATAATGTGGAGCGGCTTGAGGTGCTGTAAAAGCTCGTACACCTTCTTCTTGCCATCGCAGGTGGTCTCAGCGATGACCATATCGGACAGGTGAAAATAGGGGCACTTATCAGTTACCGCCAGGTCGTAGAGCGTCCTGACGACCGGGCAAAGGTTCTGGGGCAGGTCGCTGTCCGCCGCCACCAGGGGACCCTCCTCGCTCCCGCATAGCGGGACCGGTATTGCCCCGGCAGCCAGCACCAGCTCTATGGGGCTATAGGTGCAGTAGTAACCTACCACTTTCACGCCAGACTGCTTCGCCCTCACCAGTTCGGTGAGGCTCTGGTCACGAATCCTGGCTATTTCTTTAAAAGCCTTGGGTCTCATGCCGTGCTCCTTCTATCTGACCTCATAGCCAGCCAAGCTCCTAACTGAACCAATTACTATCATGCGGCGGACGGCGAATGGATTCAATCAGCGACACTAGACGACCCTCTTGCCGCTTGCCGCATCAAACAGGTGTACCCGCCCTGCATCAAAATCAAGACAGACCTGCTCCCCCTGGAGCATTCGTGTCTCGGATGGTACCTTCATCATCAGGCTCCCGCACGTTGCGGCGATAGAGGCGCAGCACTCTGCCCCCATGTTCTCCACGACATCCACCTCCCCCTTCACGCAGCAGCCGTCCGGTTCATTCCCTGATGCAAGGTGAACGTGCTCGGGGCGGATTCCCACGATGATTTCGCTCCCCGGGTAACCGGCAGCAATCGCTCGCTCCCCCTTGCCCTGCGGGAAACGGAGAAATCCCTCCGGCCAGCTGATGCGGATTTGCCCGTCCTCCCTCGTCAGATGCCCGTGGAGCAGGTTCATCGGTGGAGTGCCGATAAATGAAGCCACGAAGGTATTTGCCGGGTTGGTATAGATTTCACGGGGGGTATCAACCTGCTGGACAACGCCGTCTTTGAGCACAACTATCCTGGTCCCCATTGTCATGGCTTCGGTCTGGTCATGGGTGACATAGATAACCGTTGCACTCATATTCCGGTGCAGGCGGTGTATTTCCAGGCGCATCTGCACCCTCAATTTAGCATCCAGGTTAGATAGCGGCTCGTCCATCAGAAATACTTTAGGATTACGGACTATCGCTCTGCCTAGGGCGACTCTCTGCCTTTCGCCGCCGGAGATTTGCTTCGGTTTACGTTGCAGCAGCCCCTGTATTCCCAGCATCCTGGCGGTATCCGTAACCCGCCGGTGTATATCGCTCCTGGGGAACTTCCGCATCTTCAAGCCGAAGGCGATATTATCAAACACGGTCATGTGCGGGTACAGGGCATAGTCCTGGAAGACCATAGCGATATCCCTGTCCTTAGGCAGAACGTCGTTTACCATTCTCCCGTCAATATATATCTCTCCGCCGGTTACTTCTTCCAGTCCGGCAATCATCCTGAGAATGGTGGACTTGCCGCTTCCGGAGGGGCCAACGAGAACTATGAACTCCCTGTCATGTATTTCCAGGTCAACATCATCAATAGCCTTGACTCCGTGGGCATATACCTTTGTCACATTGACCACTCTGACCTTGGCCATAGCTCCTCCTCCTCTCTAATTCTTGTATCCAGACCCAGCATCGTTCATCCTCTGTGATACTGCTGTGAGCTTATTATTTTATGTTGCCGAAAGATAGGTCACGTACGATGTATTTCTGGACCACCATGAAGAGAATCAGCACGGGAAGTATCATGACCACCCCGGCAGCCGTGAGCAGCCCGTAGTTAACCTGGTGATACCCAATCAGGGTTTGCAGCCCCACCGCAATGGTCCGGTTACTATCGCTGCTGATTAAGGTATTGGCGTATAAATACTCATTCCAGCCAAGCACGAAGCACAGGACGAAAACAGTGGTTACAACCGGACGGGACAGGGGCAACACTATCCTCCACAGGCGTTGCAGGTCATTGCAACCATCCAGCATAGAGGCCTCAATCAAATTATTTGGAATGGACTCAAAGAACAGTTTGAAGAGCCAGATACTGAAGGGTAACGAGAAGGATAAATAGACAAGCACCAGACCAAGCCGGCTGTCAATCAGGTTCATTTCATAGCACATTATAAAAAGCGGAATGACCATTATTATTTCCGGGAACATGTAAGTCAGGAAGATAGAGCGGACGATAGTCTTCTTGCCGGGAAATTTTTGCCATACCAGGGCATATGAAGCGACGGAGGCGATAAAGGTACCGATGACTGCGGTTAAGCCTGCGACCAGCAGGCTATTTAGCAGGTAGCCGTGAAATTGTCTTAAGGAAAACAGGGCAAGGTAGTTTTCAAGGGTAGGGTGTTGTGGTAACAACTGCGGCGAAGCCGTTATAATCTCCTGCATCGGCTTCAGTGAAGTCAACACGGTGAGAATTACCGGGAAGAACAGCACGAGGGTAATTCCGATTAACAGGACTGTGCTTATTACTGAAGAAGACCTGAATTTAACCTTCATAAAGCTTGCTTCTTCTGATTACCCAGAAATAAAGCAGTGTAAACCCGATGAGCGTAATAAACATCACTGTGCCCAGAGCAGATGCATACCCCAGCAGTTTTGACTGGAATGCCTCTTTGTAGATATACAGGCTCAGGGTCAGTGTGCTGTTAGCCGGGCCTCCGCCGGTCAGCAGATAGACCAGGTCAAATGTACAGAAGCTCCAGATAGTCTCCAGGATAACGATAATCAGGATGACCGGCTTTAGTACCGGCATAGTCACATGACGGAAGGTCTGCCAGCGGCTGGCACCATCTATTGCTGCCGATTCGTAGAGGTTGTGGTCAATTGATTGCAGAGCGGATAAGAAGACCAGCATGACGAACGGATAAAAACACCATATTATTGGCAGCATTATGGCTATCCAGGCCGTCCCCTGCCCTGCCAGCAGATTGACAGGCTCGGCAAGTATCCCCTGTTGCACGAGCGCATAGTTCGGGTACCCATAGATATCGTTGTACAACCAGCGGAACATCAGAGCAATTACCATTGAAGGCATCGCCCAGGGCAGGAAGAGGATGCTCCTGAACAGGACCGTCAATCTGGTTCTTGCGTTGAGCAACAGGGCAAGACCCAGGCCGACAACCAGGCAGCCTGTTACGTTAAGAAAAGTGAGTTTTACAGAGTTAAGCAACGAATGCCAGAACAGGGGGTCTTTGACAATTTCCAGGTAGTTTGTAAGCCCGACGAACGAGTAGTTTGAATACGTGAGGATGCGGTCTGTAAAGCTGACGCCCACGCTTTTGACCAGAGGATACAAGATTACTGTCAGGATGATGACCAGCGCAGGCCCGATAA
>CAYUBP010000016.1:6574-9808 GCA_964443115.1 uncultured Dehalococcoidales bacterium
CGCGGATGCACGGAAAATCCCCTAATCACCAGAAGTGAAGCGGCGGGTTATGCATACGACATAACCCGCCGCTTCACACTCCATCAACGCCCGGCAGCATCGTCAAGTATTTTTTGCACTTCTTCCTGCAAGGTTTTCAGGGCGTCCTCCGGCGTTACCCCGTTAGACGCAATATCAACAACCGCTTTTGTGAACGGCGGGTCAGACATAAAGGCACCCGGCACAATGCCGTAGTCCCAGCCCAGATTTATCTGGCTTGATGATTGGTCAAGCATAGCCTTGTACCATTCCAGTTTGGTCAGCTCGGGGTCAGCGGCAATATCCACAAACGGGGAAACGTTCCCGGAGATAAGAGCCCATTCCTTGCTGAGCTCCGGCCGGCACATAAACTCAATGAATTTCTTTGCCTCTTCCGGATGCTTGGCATCTTTGAAAATGAAGAAGCCGCCTGTCCCGGACCAGCTCCCGGAGGTACCGCCCGGACCGATGGGCTGCTGGGCGAAACCTATATTTTGATATTCATCGGGGAACATTCCTTCCAGCAGGGTGCCGAAGCCGCCCCATGTAATACACATGGCTACCTTACCCGTCCCCAGGGCATTTGCCGGGTCAGCGTGGTCCCAGGTTACCGCACTGGGCGGCACTACTTCGTAGACATTGACCAGGTCGTTTAAATACTCTAATGCTCTCAGGTTCTCCGGGCTGTCTAGTACTACGTTCCCACTCTCATCCAGCATCTTGCCGCCTGCGGCTTTCATAAACCCGGCAATAATCTGGCAGGAGTACCACCAATCACAGGTGAAAATCCCCAGGCCGTAGACGCCATCTTTTGTGCAGGCTCTGGCAATTTCAATCAGCTCATCCCAGTTAGCCGGAGGTTCGTCATAGCCAGCCGCTTTCAAGATGTCTTTCCGGTACAGCAACACCATGGAAGCATCGCCATGGGGTACCCCATACCATTCGCCGTCGCTCTTAAAGTACTGCATGGCAGGAGCGAAGACGGATTCCCCACCCAATCTGTCAACAACATCCGTAACAGGTAGTAAATTGCCTTCCAGGGCATAATTCACTGCTGTCAGAGGGCATTCATAGCCAATATCAGCAGTCTCACCCGATTGCATCATCAGGTCCCACTTCGTGTATACGTTATCCCAGCTCTCAACTGTCATCTCAATCTTGATGTTCGGATTTTCCTTTTCAAATTCCGCAATATGCTTCTCCCAGAAAGCGTCTTCTTTTTGAGAATCATAACCGTAGGGCGGGTAAGAGAACTTTACGGTGACCACCTCTTGTTGCTCCTGGCACCCCGGTGCGACGAGGCTGACCAGTAGCATCATGCAAATTGCCAGGAACACAGTACATCTTCTCGCCATGATATCGCTCTCTCCTTTCTTTCCGCTGGCTCTGCCTTAAAAGTACCGTCTTAACGTCACCCCGAGCGTAGCGAAGGGTCTCTTTTATCTGTTTCCAAAATCTTGTCTTCAGTCTTCAAGATTCGGTAGATGGCCCCGTTTCTGATTAGTACCCGTACCTCGCCAAACCCGGCTTTCTTGACAAGCCAGATAGAGTCAAGGACTGACACTATGTCCCTGTCCCGGCTGGACGGGTCTTTCCGTGATTCCTCCGGCATAACCAGACGGATGATACTATAAACAAACACTATTGTCAAGATAATATATTTTTATTTTCCCGGGAGCCCGTCCCTTTTACTCTGAATCCCCGGTGACTTCCAATAATGGGCGAAGGCTAATTGGCACCCGGTTGACTGGGCGCCGGGGCTATTGTATTATTCAGCTCACTGAGGCATTCGCAGGGTCTTATGGTCACGCCATCCCGTTTCCCTCTGATTGAAGAAATAGACACCGGGCTTTCCCCGCCCCGGATTTTTGAGCTCTTCCGGGATGAGCCGTTCAGCTTCTTCCTGGACAGCGGCATGGACCCGGGGAAGCTGGGGCGCTTCTCCTTCATCGGAGCCAGCCCCTTTCTGGTGCTAAAGAGCCGCGGCGCCGAAATCACGGTTACCGGTGAGGAGGAAACGAAGCATTCCACCGGCGACCCCTTCGCCGCCCTGAGCGACGTAATGCGCGCCTGCCGCCTGCAATCACCGCCGCTGCCGGTGCCGTTTGCCGGCGGCGCGGTGGGATATTTCAGCTACGACCTGTGCCACTTTATTGAGCACCTGCCCGCCCGGGCAGTAGATGACCTTAAGCTGCCCGAGTGCTGCTTCGGTCTCTACGACCGTGTGCTGGCTTTTGACAACCTCTCGGGCAAGACCTATATTGTCTCCACCGGCTTTCCGGAGCAGGGGGAAACGGAGCGGCGGGAGAGAGCCCGCCAGCGCCTGGCGGAGCTAAAGGAGAGGCTGGCTGACCCGCCAGCCCTCCGGGAAACACCCCTGCCCGAAGCCCACACTGCCGGGCAGAAGAATCTAAAATCCAGCTTCACCCGCCAGGAGTACATTGAGGCGGTGGAAAGAGCCCGCCAGTATATCATTGAAGGAGATATATTTGAGGTTAACCTCTCCCAGCGTTTTGAAGCCGAGCTTACTATCAGCCCCTATCAGCTTTACCGCCGGCTCCGCCGGATAAACCCGGCGCCCTTCGCCGGCTATCTTAACTTTGACGAGGTGAAGGTGGTCAGCGCCTCCCCGGAGAGGTTCCTCCGCACCCGCGGCGACCGGGTGGAGACCCGCCCCATCAAGGGCACGCGGCGGCGTGGCGCAAACCCGGAGGAAGACGAGAGGCTGGCGGCGGAGCTGCTTGGCAGCGTGAAAGACCGGGCGGAGAACATGATGATTGTTGACCTAGAGAGGAACGACCTGGGGCGTGTCTGTCGCTACGGCACGGTACGGGTGAGCGAGCTGGCGATACTGGAGAAATACCCCACCGTCTTCCATCTCACTTCAACCGTTGAGGGAAGGCTAAGGGAAGGCAAAGACTGGGCTGACCTGGTGCGGGCGACCTTCCCCGGCGGCTCAATAAGCGGCGCCCCCAAGATACGGGCTATGGAGGTTATTGATGAGCTTGAGCCGACCCGGCGCAGCCTCTATACCGGCAGCATCGGCTACATCGGCTTTAACGGCGATATTGACCTGAATATCGTCATCCGGACGTTCCTGGTCAAGGGCAACCGGGCTTACTTCCAGGTAGGCGGCGCCGTGGTCTATGACTCCAGCCCGGAAGCCGAGTACCAGGAGACGCTGGACAAGGCAAGGGCTTTGTTTACGGCTCTTGA
>CAYUBP010000016.1:9908-12399 GCA_964443115.1 uncultured Dehalococcoidales bacterium
ATGATTATCATAATTGACAACTACGATTCTTTCGCCTATAACCTGGCGCAGTACCTCGGTGAGTTGGGCGCCGAGCCGGTCGTCTTTCGCAACGACCGGGTAACGCTGGCTGAGATTGAGAGCGCCAGCCCCTCGCATATTGTTATCTCGCCGGGGCCATGCACCCCCCTCCAGGCGGGTATATCCAATGAAGTCATCCGCCGCTTCGCCGGCAGGGCTCCCATCCTCGGCGTGTGCCTGGGGCACCAGTGCATCGGCTATGTCTACGGCGGTAAGATTGCCCGCGCGCCGGTGCCGACCCACGGCAAGGCTTCCCCGGTCTACCACGACGGCAGGACTATCTACCGGAACCTGCCCAGCCCCTTCCCCGGGGGGCGTTATCATTCCCTCGTTGTAGCTCGGGACGACTGCCCGCCGCCGCTGGAGATGAGCGCCTGGACTGACGACGGCGTAATCATGGGCATCCGCCACAAAGAATACGCGGTGGAGGGGGTGCAGTTCCACCCGGAGTCAATCATGACCGGCGCCGGTCATGATATACTGAGGAACTTCCTGAACTGCTCACAGCCGTTGTGGAATGATGGAGGCGCCTGATGGAAGAGATGGCATATCTCAATGGCTCGGTTGTCCCACTCCGGCAGGCGAAAGTCCCGGCTACGGACTACGGCTTCCTCTATGGCTACGGGCTATTTGAGACCCTGCGCGCCTACCAGGGGCGGGTATTCCGTCTGGAGAGGCACCTGGAGCGCCTGGCGCAATCGGCTGATTTACTGGGGATTCCGATAAATAAAGATGAGCTGGCAAAAGCGGTCAGCTCTGTTATCCGGGCAAACCGTTTAGCCGATGCCCGCATCCGCATCACCGTGTCCATCGGCGAGGGGGGGCTGGCTCCCGACCCGGCGAGCTGCACCAGCCCCACGGTGCTGGTCACAGCGGCGGAATACAAGCCATACCCGGAAGAGATATACGAGCGGGGCTTCCGGGCACTCATCTCACCCCTGCGGCGCAACAGCCGATCGCCTCTTGCCCAGCTCAAGTCTACCAGCTATCTAGAGAGCATGCTTGCCCGGCAGCAGGCGAGGCAGGCAGGGGCTGACGAAGCCATCTGCCTCAACGAGAGGGGGCTACTGGCTGAAGCCAGCATGAGCAATGTCTTCCTGGTGATACAAGGTATACTAAAGACGCCGGGGCTGGACAGCGGCATACTGCCCGGTATTACCCGTGAGGCTGTCCTGGAACTCGCCGGAAAGCTGGGCATCGGGGTAATAAAGGGCGAGACTGAATTAGAAGAGCTCTGGCGGGCTGACGAGGCTTTCCTCACCGGCTCGCTAATTGAAGTCATGCCCCTGGCAGAAGTTGACAGCCGTCCGGTTGGCGACGGCAAGCCGGGGATATTTACCCGGAGGCTTATGGGTGAGTACCGCCGGCTGGTGGAGAAAGAGACTGGCGGGCAATAGCATCGCTCATCCGCGAGACCCTGACCATCTCCTTCACATCATGCACCCGGACAATGTCCGCCCCGTTGGCAATGCCGATAGCCACCACGGCTGCCGTCCCCTCAAGGCGCTCGTTTGCCGGCAAGTTCAGCACCATCTTGATAAGGGACTTGCGGGAGGGGCCAATAAGCACCGGCCTGCCCAGCGCTTTTAGCTCCCGCAGGCGGCGGATAATCTCAATATCCTGCTGCCAGGTCTTGCCAAAGCCGATACCCGGGTCAAGGATGATATTCTCCACCGGCACACCCATCCCCAGCGCCGTTTCCAAGCTCCTGCCCAGCGAAGAGATGACCTCAGCCATCACATCCTGATAGTCGCTCCCGTCCCGCTGCACCCCGGCATCATAGCCGCCCCGGTCGCGCTGGTTGCTCATCAGGACGAGCGGCACACCCCACTCCGCCGCCAACTCCGCCAGCCGCCGGTCTTTCTTGAGTGCCCACTGGTCGTTCAGCATCCTGGCGCCCGCCCGGAGCGCCAGCAGGGCGACCTCCGATTTGTAGGTGTCAACGCTGACGGGGACAGATACCAGCGGCGCCACCTTCTCAATTACCGGTATCACCCGCCGTATCTCTTCCTCAACCGGTATGGGCGAGGAGCCGGGGCGGGTGGACTCCCCCCCGATATCCAGTATATCCGCTCCCTCATCAGCCAGGCGCCGCGCCCGGGCTACGGCTTGCTCCGGGTCAGCTATGCCATCGCCGGAAAACGATTCCGGCGAAAGGTTCACGATGCCCATTATATAAGTGCGTTCCCCCCAGCGAAAGCCGGCGTTGCCGCACCTGGTGATATTCGGCTCATGCATACGGAAGCCTCTTCATGCGATTACATTATAGCATACACCCCGAAGCTATCTAAGACCCGACAAATGAGGCGACTCACGTAGATAGTGGCACATCTCAATCTTTAAAAACTGCCTATCCCCCCTGACCCCCTTCCAGGCTTGCCTCAAAAGTCATTCTGAGGAGCGAAGCGACGAAGAATCTGGGGCAGTGAGG
>CAYUBP010000017.1:0-12377 GCA_964443115.1 uncultured Dehalococcoidales bacterium
AGGAAGTACATCGGGATGACCTCTATCTCCCAGAAGAGGAAGAACAGCAACAGGTCAAGGGAGGTGAACACCCCCAGGATGCTGGTCTCCAGCAGCAGGAGCCAGGCGAAGTATTCCCTGGGTCTCAGGTCAACCTTCCACGAGATGAGGACGACCAGGAACCCCAGGAAGGTCATGAGTATTACCAGGGGCAGGCTCAGCCCGTCCACCCCCAGGTGGTAGCTGGCGCCAATCTGCGGAATCCAGGAGAAGTTCTCCTCAAACTGGGTTACGCCGACGGCTGACTTGTCAAAGCTGGCAAAGAGGAATACGGACAGCGCCAGGGAAACAAAGGTGAAGACGGCGGCAATGCGCTTGATTGCCCGCCCGGACAATCCGGGGATAAGCGCAATCAGCAGTGAGCCTGCCGCCGGCAGAAAGACTATGGTTGATAGATAAGGAAAATTCATGTTTTTCTATCCGACCAGATAAACCACTATTATAATTGCAAGGACGCCGATGCCGATAAACAGCCCGTAGAGCTGGAGTTGCCCGCTCTGCGTCCGGCGAATAGCTCTGCCGGCGGCAACCGCCCCGCTCGCCACCCCGTTTACCGCCCCGTCAACACCCTTGCTGTCTAACATCTGAAAACCGGCGAACAGCCCTTTCAGCAGAGCCAGTTTCACGATGACATTTTCGTAAAGCTCGTCCATGTAGTATTTGCGGGAGAAGAGCGTGTGAAGTGGCTTGAACATCCTGCCGATTCTCTCCGCAGATACCCATTTGGCGCTGTACATGGCATAGGCGAGCAGGATGCCCAGCCCCGCCAGCAGCAGGGACAGCCAGGGCAGGGCGTGGGTGAAGACGCCGAAGAGGCCTTCAGCAAAGCTGTGGGTCTCGCCGTGCCCCATGAAGGCGCCGAAGGCGCCGGTGACGTTCCAGAGACCGGAGACCACCGCCAGCGCCGCCAGCACCACCATCGGTATTGTCATGACCCGCGGTGACTCGTGGGGATGGGCGCCGTGGGCTTCGGGGCTGCCCCCGCGGTACTCGCCGCCGAAGGTCAAAAATACCACCCGGAAGATATAGAAAGCGGTCATGAACACGGTTATCATCGCCAGGTAAAACACTATCGGCTGGCTCTCAAAGGCGGACACCAGAATCTCGTCCTTGCTCCAGAAGCCAGAGAGGGGCCAGATACCCGCCAGGCTCAGTGCGGCAATAACAAAGGTGGCATACGTCCACGGCATAATCCTGCGCAGCCCCCCCATCTGCCGCATGTCAAAGGTGCCGGTGGCGTGATTGACGCTGCCGGCACCGAGAAATAGCAGCGCCTTGAAGAAGGCGTGGTTGAACAGGTGGAAGATGCCGATAGCCACCCCGCCCGACGCCAGCCCCAGCATCATGTAGCCGAGCTGGCTGATGGTGGAGTAGGCGATAACGCGCTTGATATCGGTCATCACCAGCCCCATGGAAGCAGCGAAGATGGCGGTAAAGCCGCCGATAATTGCCACCGTGGTCAGTGCCTGCGGCGAGTGCTCAAACAGAGGGAAGGTGCGGGCTACGAGAAAGACGCCGGCGGCGACCATCGTTGCCGCATGGATGAGGGCGCTGACCGGAGTCGGGCCCTCCATGGCATCGGGCAGCCAGACGTGGAGCGGGAACTGGGCGCTCTTTCCGGCGGCGCCGGCGAAGATGCCAATCGCCGCCCAGGTAAGGGTGGTGCCCGCTAGGGCTCCGGTGACTGCCAGTTGTTGCAGGGTGGCGATGTCAAATGTTCCGGTAGTGCTGTAGAGCAGCAGGATGGCGGCAAGGAAACCGAAGTCGCCCAGCCGGGTAACGATAAACGCCTTCTTGGCGGCGTTGGCTGCTGAGGGGCGGTGGAACCAGAAGCCGATGAGCAGGTAGGAGCACAGCCCCACCATCTCCCAGAAGACGAACATGAGCAGCAGGCTGTCGGCTAAGACCAGGCCAATCATGGAGGCGGTGAACAGCGACATGAAGGCGTAGTAGCGGTGATAGCCGGGGTCGCCGTGCATGTAGCCCTGGGAGTATATCTGTACCATCAGGCTGACGATAGTTACCACCAGCAGCATCACCGCCGTCAGCGAGTCCACCATCAGTCCCAGGTGGATATTGAGCCCGTTAATCGCCAGCCAGCTAATATCCGGCACTGCCAGTTCATGGTGCGGGTCTCCCATGACCGTCGTAAGCGCCCAGATAGACAGGGCAAGCGAGCCGGAAAGCGCCGTGATGAGTATATAGCCAGCGACCCGGGACTTCGCACTTACGAAGGGCCGGACAAATAGCGAAATTATGATAAACGAGAACAGCGGCAGCAGGAATATCAGCCAGACTAACTGGTGCGGCATTATAGTTTTCTTAACACCTCTTCTATGATATGCTGCTTGTCGGCGGGCACCAGGATGCGGTAGTCAGCCAGTTCCCGCCCCGGCGCTTCACCGGACACCGGCAGGATACGGGTGGGTATGCCCTCACCCTCAAAGTATTCCTTCCACATCTCCGCCATCATCAGGCTGTTGGCTCTTCTCACTTCAACCCACATCTTGCGCCTCTATCCTGTACAAGACCATTTATCCGTTTAATCTGCCTCACCCCCTGTGTCCTCCTCTCCTTGAAGGAGAGGAGGAAGATGGTTATGGAGAGGGGGCGAAGCCCCCTCTCTTGTTTTCACTCCCCCTTCCCTTATCAAGGGAAGGGGGTTAGGGGGTTAGGTTGTCAAACCATTTGGTTACCATTTCATCAGGTCAATCTTGGTGGCGTCTATCGTCTCCCGGCGGCGGTAGATAGCCATGATTATCGCCAGGCCGACCGCCGCCTCAGCCGCCGCCACCACCATAATAAAGATGGCAAATACCTGCCCCGTCAGCAGCACCGGCACGATATACCGGGAGAAGGCGACCATGGCAATATTTGCCGCATTCAGCATCAGCTCAACGGACATCAGGATGACGATGGCGCTCCGCTTCGCCAGCGCCCCGTAGAGCCCGATGGCGAACAGGGCGGTCGCCAGTATCAGATAGTGCTCCAATCCTATGTTCATTTCCTGAACCCTATTCCCTTAATCCTTTTCCCCTTGTCAAGGGGAAGAAGAAGGCTTGTTCCCCTCTCCACGAAAATCCCTCAATCATGCTGGAGGCACGGAGTGCCGAAGCATCCGGGGTGGTGTCGTTCCTTTCCTCCACCAGATTCTTCGCCCCGATAAGTCGGTGCTCCAGAATGACAGACTCTGTCATTCTATTTTTCCCTCATCATGACGATAGCCCCCAGGATGGCAGCCAGCAGCAGGAGAGGGGTAATCTCCAGCGGCAGGATGAAGCCGCCCTCGCTGAAAAGGGCTGACGCCAGGGCGGCAGTTGTCGGCTCTTGCGGCGGTATGGCGGCTACCTGCCACGAAGTCCGGAAGATGGCAAAAGCCGCCGCTCCGAAAAACAGGACAGCGATAATAAACGCCGGAAACCGGAGTCTATTGGTCGGGCTGCCCCGCGGCACGTCCCGGGTCAGCATGATTGCCAGGATAATCAGTATGGATATTGCCCCGATATAGACCAGCACCTGCACCGCCGCCAGAAAGTCGGCGCTCAGGGTGATGTATATGCCCGCCACTGCCAGAAAACACAGCATGAGGGCGAGAGCCGCCCGGAAGACGTTGCGCAGCAGGACCACGCCCATTGCTGCGGCTATGGTCGTTACCGCCAGTATCCAGAAGGCAACAGTGACCCCCATTACTTCTCCTCGGTAATCCTCTCTACAAGCAAGGTCTGCCGCGGCAGTCCGGCGGCAATCTCAGGGTGCATATAGCCGCTGGGGCGCCTCTCGGTGGACTCCAGCAGCATCTCGTTAGCCTGCACCAGTTCACCCCGCTGGTACCGGGCGCGCTCAAAGGCATAGCCCATGTACAGCGCATTGTAGGGGCAGGCTTCAACACATAAGCCGCAGGATATGCAGTAGCCGGTGTCCACCACAATCTTCTCCACGATGTATTTGTTCTCCTCGCTGCTGACAGAGGTCGCGATGCGGATAGCGCCCTGGGGGCAGCTCTTGGCGCAGGTGGCGCAGCCGGTGCACTTGATATTGTCCCAGACCAGCTCGTTGCCACGTATCCGGCGCGAGGTGTTCAGCCTCTGCTCCGGGTACTGCACCGTGACCGGGTGGCGGAACAGATGCCGCACCGTCACCACGAGCCCCCTGGCTATGCCGATGCCGTACCGTTCAAACTTCAACTCTGCCCCATCCCAATTTGAAAAGTCTTGACCACAGAATCACCAGGACTGCCATTATGGCAAGATTAATCAGTATTGCTATCCAGGGTAAGCCTTCGGGCCAGGCAAGCACTTCAACTCCGGTAATCAGGAGGTTAATCAGGGCGAGGGGGAAGAGGAACTTCCATGCAAGCGCCATGAGCTGGTCAATCCTGACACGGGGGAGCGTCGTCCGTGTCCAGACCATAACGAAGAACACAGCACCGACCTTGATAACAAACCAGAGCCAGGGCGGTAGCAGCGGGCCTCTCCAGCCGCCAAGAAAAAGAGTGGTGATAATCGCCGAGATTGCCAGGGCTTCGGCGTACTCAACCAGGTAGAACATGGCGAACTTCATGCCCGAGTACTCGGTGTGGAAGCCGGCGGTAAGCTCGGAGTCTGCCTCCAGCAGGTCAAAGGGGCTGCGGTTAATCTCGGCGCAGCCGCCGATAAAGAAGAGCAGGAAGCCAAGGGGCTGCAGCAGGATAAAGGGGATGTCCTGGGCGAGCACAATCTGGTTCAATGACAGCGAGCCGGTTATCAGCACCACCCCCACGATAGCCAGCACCAGCGGAATCTCATAGCTGACCACCGTCGCTACCTGGCGCATGGCTCCGAGCAGGGAGTACTTGTTGCTTGAGCCCCAGCCCGCCATGAATATTCCCACTCCTGCCACGGAACTTACGGCGACGACATAGAGTATGCCTATGTTCAGGTCAGCCAGCAGACCGCCGTCCTGGATGGGCACCACGGCGAATACCATCAGCACCGGCGAGAAGGCGACCACCGGCGCCAGCCAGTGGACCACCCTGTCTGCTCTGGAGGGGACAATATCCTCTTTGAGCAGCACTTTAAGGGCATCGGCTACTGGCTGGAGCAGCCCGAAGGGCCCCGTCCGGTTGGGACCGAGGCGCGCCTGCATTCGCCCCATACCCCGGCGCTCAAACCAGATGAAGCTCATCGCCATGACCAGGACAAAGACAATGATGATAACGGTGAACACCAGCCAGTGCCACCAGAAGCCGCCGGGCCAGTCCGGGGCGAGGGCTGCCGGGCGTACGAAGACATCGGGGCTGAGATTAATCGTCACCTATCTATCCACCTCACCCATGGTTATGGCAATGCTGCCGAAGGTAATAACTGCATCCTGGAGCTTCCAGCCGACCAGCATCTCCCGCAGCGCCGTCAGGTTCAACAGACTCGGTGCCCGGACATGGCAGCGGTAGGGGGCGATGGAGTTGTCCGAGACCAGATAAAAGCCAAGCTCTCCGGTGGGCGCCTCAATGTGGGCGTACGCCTCTCCCGCCGGTGGACGCACCAGGTGCGGCACTTTTGCCTGGGCTTCGCCCGCCGGTAGCTGTTCCACCGCTTGCCCGATGATGCGCAGGCTCTGTCGCATCTCTTCGGTCCTTACCCGGTAGCGGTCGTAGCAGTCGCCGACTTCGCCGGTGGGGATTTCAAAGTCAAAGCGGTCGTAAACGGAGTACGGGTCTGCCTTGCGTATGTCCCATTTGATGCCGCTGCCGCGGAGCGTGGGCCCGCTGATGGAGCAGTTGACCGCCAGCTCCCGGGGAAGAATGCCGACCCCCTTGGTGCGGGCAAGCAGCACCTCGTTCTCCTTGAGCAGGCGGTCGTATTCATCAATCCAGTTAGGCATTTGCTGGACGAACTTATCCAGGGCTGGCAGGAACTCGTCGGGGATATCCTGGCTGACACCCCCCACCCGCATATAGTTATATAGCAGCCGCTGGCCGCTCACCATCTCAAGGAGGTCAATAATCTTTTCTCTCTCCCGGAACATGTACAGGAAAGTAGTGAAGTAAGAACCGCACTCGTTCAGGAAAGCGCCGATACTTACCAGGTGGGCGGCGATGCGCTGCAGTTCGGCCATGATAACCCGCAGGTACTCCGCCCGTTCGGGGACTGTAATCTCTGCCAGCTTTTCCACCGCCAGGCAGTAGCCGAAGTTGTTGCTCATTGAAGCCAGGTAGTCCAGGCGGTCGGTCAGGGGTATAAAACCGGCATATGTCCGCTCCTCAGCCAGCTTCTCAATCCCCCGGTGCAGGTTGCCGAAGACCGGCTCCACATCAGTTACGACCTCACCGTCAAGGGTGAGTCTCATGCGGAAAACGCCGTGGCCGCTGGGATGTATGGGCCCGAAATTAAGAACGAACGGCTCAGTCTTAATTGTCATATCTCTTAATCAACCTCCCCCGGTCTCCCCCTCTCCATGTGAGGAGAGGGGGACTGGTTCTGGCTCTCCCTTCCCCTGTTAAGCGAAGGGAGAAAGGGGGACAGGCTGTAACCTTCTAAAATCTAAAGATAGTCTTTACGTAACGGGTATCCCTCAAATCCTTCCCAGAGGAAGATGCGCTTCAGGTTCGGGTGCCCCTCAAAGCTTATCCCCATCAGGTCGTAAATCTCGCGCTCCTGGAAATCAGCGCCCTGCCATAGACTGACCACAGAGGGCACTGACGGGTCCTGCCGGTCATAGCAGCGGGTCTTCATTACCAGGTTGTGGTTGTGCTTTATGGAAATCAGATGGTAGACCACTTCAAAGTAATCGTAGTAGTCCACGGCGGTTATATAGCTCAGGTAGTCAAAATCAAGCTCCGGGCTCTTCCTGAGGTACTCGGCGACACGGAAGAGGGCTTCGCTCCTGACCAGTATAGCCCTGCCGCTTACCTCGGCGACAGCCTCCGGGAATTTTACAGATAGACTGCTGGCGATTTCGTTGGCTTTTAGAGAAATCATGGCTCTTTTCCTGATACCAGTTGCCCCAACTGTTCCCTTACCTCACGCGGGGTGGGCAGCGCTATATCCGTATGAGCGCCGGCTATCTTTTTCTGCAGCATTGTTATCCCGTAGACCAGGGCTTCCGGGCGCGGCGGGCAGCCGGGAACATAGACATCCACCGGCACTATCCGGTTATACCCGGGCACCACGCTATAGGACGAAGCGAAGATGCCGCCGCTGATACCGCAGGCTCCCATGGCGATTACCCATTTCGGCTCCGGCATCTGGTCATATATCCGTCTTACTGTCGGTGCCATTTTCCAGGTCAGCGTACCGGCGGTAATCATCAGGTCCGCCTGGCGGGGCGAGGCGCGCAGAATTTCCATGCCAAAGCGGGACAGGTCAAAACGGGAGGCGTTAGCCGCGATAAACTCAAAGGCGCAGCAGGCGGGGAAGCAGATGGCGGGCCAGAGCGAGGAACGCCGCGCCCAGTTAAGTATGGCGTCCACCGAGGTCGTCAGTATATTCCGGCGCACCTCTTCCTCCAGCCACTCGTCCCGGTCAGGAATCGGCTGCTGGCAGGATGCCTTAAATGATGCTACCGCCTCACCTTCAGCCCGGTCAAGCTCAATATCGGAATAGATGTGCTTTTTTACTTCCACTCCAGGACTCTCTTCTTCCAGGCATACAGGTAGCCGATAACAACGACAAAGATAAAGACAAGCATGGCGATAAGACCGAAGAAGCCAAGCTCCCTCAGCCCGACTGCCCAGGGATAGATGAAGACCACCATGACATCCAGGGCAATGAACATAATGGCATAGAAGTAATAGCGGAAGTTAAACTGTACCCACGACCTGCCCACGGTCTCCACCCCGCACTCAAAGGTGGAGCTCTTGACCGGGTTCGGCTTCTTGCGCACGATACGGATGAGCCTCAGGGAGGCCGGTATGAGCAGGGTGGAGATGGCAAAAAGAACGGCAACCAGGAGGAACAAGCCAATGTAGCCGTAGTCTGCCAGCAAATGCTAACCTCCAGCCAAAATTCGGTTGTTAGTATATCACATACCAGGCGCTGAAGACAAGGTTTGGGCCGATGGGGTTCTGCTCATTCTTGGTTGTTAGAACGTGTCATTGCGAGGAGCGTAGCGACGAAGCAATCTGATACAAAGAGATTGCTTCGCTCCGCTCGCAATGACAGCTAAGATTACGTAAAAGGGCCGATGGCGGGGGGACGGGAGCAAGCTATAAATTGACAATATCCCCCGAAATTAGCTAGAGTGAATAGACATGAGGGTTATTGCTGGCACAGCCAAGGGGCATCACCTTAAGGTGCCGAGGGGTACCTACGTCCGCCCGGCGACAGACCTGGTACGCGGCGCCATTTTCTCCATGCTGGAGACGGCTACCGATGACTGGTCCCGGGTGCTTGACCTGTTCTCCGGCAGCGGGGCGCTGGGGATTGAAGCCCTGAGCCGGGGGGCCGGTTGGGTTGATTTTGTTGAACAGGAGCCGCGGTGTTGTGATATAATAAGGCAGAACCTGGAGCAAACAAAGCTGGCGGCACGGGCTCACGTTTACTGCTGCAGTGTCGCTAGGGCGGTCTCATTCCTGGACAAGGAGTACGGCATCGTAATAATGGACCCACCCTATGCCAATTCGTCTATAGGCAACGTAATAACCCAGGTCGCAGGTTCCAGGCTGGTCGGCAGAGATACGGTTGTCGTCGTGACTCACTCCCCACATCTTTCGCTGAGCTCAACCTATGGTGCGCTGAGCCTGGTCAAGGAGCGCCGCCACGGCGATAGCTGCATCGCAATATACAAGGAGGGTGGTAAACAATGACCATTGCTATTTACCCCGGCAGTTTTGACCCGGTAACCAAGGGTCACCTTGATATTGCAACCAGAGCCTCCAGGCTTTTTGAGAAGGTAATCATGGGGGTCTATGATAAGCCCAATAAGCGCCTGGTGTTCAATACCGAGGAGAGGGTGGAACTGATTAAAGATGCCATTGCCGGCTTGCCCAACGTTGAGGTGCAGGGGTTCAGCGGACTCACCGTTGATTTCGCCAGGAACGTTGGGGCTCAGGCTATAGTCCGGGGGCTAAGGATGAGCGCTGATTTTGAGCGCGAGTTTGATATGGCAATAATGAACAGGAAGCTGTCCCCGGGGATTGACGTTGTGTGCCTGATGGCTGACATAAAATATCAGTTCCTCAGCTCAAGCCTGCTTAAGGAGGTATCCAACCTCGGGGGAAATGTTGAAGACCTCGTCCCGCAGGGTGTGGCTGATGCCCTGCGTCGAAAGATGCCGGCACCATAGGTAACTAGCTCGGCTAGTTCCCCAGCAAATAAAAAGGAGGTACCTGATGGCGTACAAGATTACGGAGGACTGCATTAGTTGTGGAGCCTGCGAAGCGGAGTGTCTGAATGCAGCAATTAGCGAAGGGGAAACTGTCTACGTTATTGACCCTGGGAAATGCACCGAGTGTGTTGGTTTCTTTGAATCATCCAAGTGTGCCGAGGTCTGCCCGGTAGACTGCTGCGTGCCGGACCCGGAGCACAAAGAGAGCCGGGAAGAGCTGCTTGAGAAGTGGCAGAAACTGCACCCCGGGGAAACCCCGAAGACTACCTAGTCCGGGCTGGACTCTTACTTTCTGTAGAAATATCCCTTGCCGGCAGGGCAAGGGTTGTGCCTCATAAGCTATTCTAATTGGTGCGCCGCTGACGTACGGCGGAAGACCCGAGGTAATAAAGACCGTTCGTCCGCCTCAAGCGGACGAACGGTGTGTCAGAGTACTAAATCCGAAAGTCCCGGGCAAGCCTTGAATTGAGCCACCAGCTTGCGATTGACTGCGGCACGGCGTTATTACTTGCTGTAGGTGTAGAACCCCTTGCCGGTCTTAATGCCCAGCTCCCCGGACAGGACTTTCATTTTTATTACCGGGCAGGGGTGGTATGACTCGCCGAACTCTTCGCGCAGTATGCTCAGCACGTCACAGGCAATATCAACGCCGGTCAGGTCCATGGTGCGGAAGGGTCCCATGGCATGTCCCAGCCCGAGCTGGCAGCCCTTGTCCACGTCCTCTACGGTAGCCACGCCCTCAAATACGAGCTTGGCGGCTTCGTTGCAGATAGTCATGAATATCCGGTTGACGATAAAGGCGATGCTGTCCTTGGAGGTGACCACCTCTTTGCCCAGCTTGAGTGACAGCTCCTTGATGGTATTATAGGTCTCCTCCGAGGTCTTGGCGGTGGGGATTATCTCTATCAGCTTCATCACCGTTGCCGGGTTAAAGAAGTGCATGCCGATGACCTTGTCCTGGCGCTTGGTTACCGATGCCATGGCGGTGATGGTCAGAGATGAGGTGTTGGAAGCCAGTATCGTCTCCGGGGCGCACAGCCTGTCCAGTTCCCGGAAAGTTTCCCGCTTAAGCTCAATGTTCTCCGGGACGCACTCTACCACGAGCTGGGCACCGGCAACAGCCTGCTTCATATCGGTGGTGCCGCTGATTCTGGCGAATATGGCATCCGCCTCAGCCTGGGTCATTTTGCCCTTGTCCACCCCGAACTTCTTCATGCCCGTCTTGATGTTGTTCAAGCCGCCCTGCACGAAGCGGTCTTCAATATCCCTCATGGATACCTCGTAACCGTACTGGGCAAAAAGCTGGGCGATACCGCTGCCCATGGTGCCTGCCCCAAGCACGCATACCTTCTTGATTTCCACTATTGTCTGCCTCCTAATCTAAACTCCAAACCAAAATAATAGCATAGTCCCCGTCTAAAATAAAGCGCCGGCGCTGTCAAAGTCCCCGGGCAGCAGCCATGGCCCCAGCGGGAAATAGTCCAGCAGTATCCTTGCCATGAATGACTGGCTGATTGTGTCTGCGGCGCCGAAGAACTCCACCCAGGCAGCCAGCAGTGCGCTCCAGATTAATATCCCCATCAGGACACCGAAGATAGCCCCACCCAGGCGGTTCGCCCAGCCCAGCATTATCGCCGAGGCTGCCTTGCTCAGCAACCAGGCAAGCAGGAAGGCAACCGCCAGGACTACTACCAGGATGATAATAAAGGCGACTACCCTGGCTGCAGTATCGCCGGGGATGAAGGACAGTTGCTCGGACAGGGAGAGATAGAAACGCCCGGCAAGGACAACTCCGACCACCAGCCCGACCAGGGACAGAACAGCCTTTATCAGCCCCACCCACAGTCCGGCGATGATATTAATGACCAGGGTTACTATGATGACAATATCGAGCCAGTTCATATCTGTCCTCCCGTGCGGTTTATCAGACCCATCGGTACAGGAAGCCCAGGGCATATGATATCAGATAGAGCAACAGGATAGCTACCATCGGAGTGAAGTCCACGGGGCTCATCCGGGGGATGACCCGCCGCAGTGGCGCCAGAATCGTGTCGGTGATGCGGTATATATAGTAGACCACCACATTTCTGGGCCAGGGCACGAACCAGGAGAGGACTGCCCTCACGATGATAAGTATGCTTAGCAGGTAGCAGAGCGTGCGGAGGATATCAATGAAGAAAGACACTATCCCTTGCCCCCCAGCTCCCGGGCGCGGTCATAGGCGGCGGTGACGGCTTGCCTGAGCAGTCCGGCGAATCCCCCTTCTTCCAGGCGGCGCAGCGCCGCCTCGGTCGTGCCGCCGGGGGAGGTGACCATCCGGCGTAGCTCGGCGGGCGGCCTGCCCGATTTCTCAAGAAAGCGCCCCGCCCCCAGCAGGGTATATAACACCAGCTCGCCGGCAGTATCCCGGGGAAGCCCAATCTCCACCGCCGCTTCAACCAGGGACTCTATCACCAGGAAGATATATGCCGGGCCGCTGCCGCTGACGGCGGTCGCCATGTCTATATACCTCTCATCGTCAACGTAGAACTCCCTGCCCATGGCACCGAGGATAGCCGTTGCCTGTTCCCGTTGCTGCGGGGTTACTTCGGCCGTCGCTGTCCACACGCTCACCCCTTCTCCAATCTGGGAGGGCGTGTTGGGCATCACCCGGATAATAGAGCCGTGGCCCAAGCCGGAAGACAGGGTGCTAATCCCGGCACCGGCGACAATAGATAATACCATCTGGCTGGCTTTGAGATGACCTTTAAGCTCAGCCATGACGCCCGCCATGTTCTGCGGCTTGATTGCCAGCACCACTACCTCCGCCTGTGACGCTGCCCGCCGGTTATCGTCCGTCACCGCCACGCTGTACTTACTCTCCAGAAGCCGGCGGCGGCTGTCAGCGATATCGCTGACGCAAACATCGGAAGCTGAAGTTAACCCCTTCTCCATGATAGCCGAGAGCATCGCCTCTCCCATCGCCCCGCCCCCGATAAAAGCAATCTTCATCTTATTTAATACCTCCCGCCGAAAATAGCCCGCCCGATTCTGAC
>CAYUBP010000018.1:0-11994 GCA_964443115.1 uncultured Dehalococcoidales bacterium
AGATAATGAGCGGTGACTGGAGTTCAGACGTGTGCTCTTCCGATCTTGGTTCCATGGTCAGGATGCGGCTCAGGTTCTGTCACCATTCAGGTTACAGACCAGCTGGGGAGGGTTGTCGGGCTGAAGAAAGCTCCGGAGAGGATAGTCTCTCTTGACCCGGGCGTCACTGAGATTCTGTATGCCCTGGGCCTGGGCGACAGGGTGGTGGGGGTAAGCACCGGCTCTGATTATCCGATGGAAGTGCAGTCCAAGACCTATGTTGGCGATACTGCTGCAATTGACATGGATGCGCTGACGGGGCTTAGCCCGGACCTTGTGATAGCTCTTACCTACTCTGAGGACAGTGTTATCCCGCAGATAGAGAATAAGAAAATCCCCATATTTGCCATAGCCCCGGACGAGCTTGAGGATGTCCTGGAAGCTATTTCTCTGGTCGGTGATATTACGCAGCAGCAGGCGGCGGCTTCTGAGCTGGTAGCCGGTTTGCGGGCAAGGATTAAGGCGGTAACCGATAAGACTGATGCTATACCTGAGAGTGAGAGGCCGACGGTATTCTACATACTCTATTCCAGCCCGATGATTACTGCCGGCGCCGGAACTATGGAGGATGACCTGATTAGAAAAGCGGGCGGGGTAAATATTGCCGGGGACTTAAGCGGGTATAACACCATTGATATGTACACAGTCCTTGATAGTAATCCCGAGGTGCTGCTCAGCATGTTTGAGCTTACGGTCGGCATATATACTGACCCGCTGTATGAGTTTCTCACCACTGACCCTGAACTGGCGGAGACGGACGCCCGTCTCACGGGCAGGGTATGGAGCATGTGGAATGTCATGCTCAACCGGATGGGACCACGCCTGGTGGACGGGCTGGAAGAGATGCAGATGCTGATACACCTGATACCGGCGTCCAGCCCGACCTCATAAACGGCCGCTATTCCTGTCTGGTAAAAGACCAGGCAGCCAGGGACAGCAACAGGGCGCCGAGGATTGCTACCACCAGTATATCCTGGGTGACAGTCATGGTATGTCCGAGGACAGTGACGCCGATAGCGGAGGCAGCCTCAGAGCCCAGGAAGAGCTGGCGGATGGCATCCACGCCGTAAGCCAGTGGATTGACCTTGGATATAACCTCCATCCATGTGGGGACATTATTTACCGGATAAAAGACGCCCGCCAGAAATATCAGCGGCATTATTAGAACCTGCATTGTTAGCTGGAACCCCTGCTGTGACTTCATGCGCGTAGCCAGTAGCAGCCCCATGCCGGCAAGGGAAATAGAGATGATAATCACCGCCAGCACCAGTTCCAGTACCATCAGGAAATTGATAGAGACGCCCAGTATCGGCGCCAGGATGAGCATAACGATTACCTGAAGTACAGCCACCACAGCCCCGCCGACGGCTTTACCCAGAATGATGCCGCCCCGCCCCAGCGGGGATACCAGAATCTCCTTCAGGAAGCCGAATTCGCGGTCCCAGACGATGGATACGCCGGACATTATGGAACCCATCAGTACGGTCATGGCTAAAATGCCGGGGTACATGAACTGTATGTAGTCAACGCCGGGCGTCATTGAGCCGATAAGCTTGCCGAAGCCGGCGCCGAAGATGACCAGGAATATAAGCGGCATGGCGAAGGATGAAAATAGGCGCGACCGCTCCTGGATGAAGCGCAGTATCTCCCGGTAGGCAACTACCCATATACCTCTGATTACGTCTGCCATGGTTTTTCTCTAGTGCCTCCTCATCATTGCCATATTCTTTAACTGGTCTTTGAAACCTGCTTCCTCGTCGCGGATGGCGCGCCCGGTGAGCTTCAGGAATACGTCATCCAGCGTGGGGCGGCGGATGCTTATGGAGGTCAGGTTGTTCTTGAAGTTGCCCATCAGCTTGACCAGGAACTTGTCTCCCTGGGGAACGTTGAAAACTATGTTGTCCCTCTCAATAATGGGTGATATGTTATATTTCTCCTTCAGTTCACTGACCACAGCCTGATTGTCAGCGGCTTTAAGGGTAACCAGGTCGCCGCCGACCATGTCCTTGAGCTTGTCCGGCGTGTCCAGTGCCACGATATACCCGTGGTCAATAACGGTTATGCGGTTACAGTTTTCGGCTTCGTCCATGTAGTGTGTGGTCAAAAATATGGTCAGGTTGTGTTTCCTGCGCAGCTCCAGGATGTGGTCCCAGATGTGGCGGCGGTTCTGGGGGTCCAGCCCCAGCGTGGGCTCGTCCAAGAAGAGCACCCGCGGATTGTGCAGCAGCCCGCGCGCCATCTCCAGCCTCCTCTTCATGCCGCCGGAGAAGGTGCTGACCTTGCTCCTGCGGCGGTCAGTAAGCTCCACCAGTTCCAGCAACTGGCTGATGCGCTGTTCCCTTTCGTCCTTGGGCACCTTATAAGCATAGGCGTGGAAGCGCAGGTTCTGCTCGGCGGTGAGGTACTCGTCAAGGGTGGACTCCTGGAAAACGAGACCGATGGAGCGCCGCACCTCCGCCCGCTGTCTAGCGACGTCGTAGCCGTTGACCGTAGCCCTGCCGGAGGTGGGTTTCAGCAGCGTGCAGAGCATATTTATGGTTGTCGTCTTGCCGGCACCGTTGGGCCCGAGAAAGCCGAATATTTCTCCCTCGGCGACATCAAAATAGACCCGGTCAACGGCAGTAAAATGACCAAAGTTTCTTGATAGCCCGTCAACTTCTATTATGTTCATGTTTACCTGTCGCCCCTTCTTGTTGAATTGCCCTGGCTAAGGCGGCAAGCCCTTGAGTTAAGGCTGCCAGTTCTTCCGTTTCCAGCTGTGCCAGGATATGATGCATGTGGGTCATCCTGTTCTCCCTGAGCCTGCCAAGCAGAGCCTTCCCCTTCTCGGTAGTCTGTAGTAGCAGCATGCGCCGGTCTTCAGGGTTCTCCCGGCGGCTCACCATGCCCTGCTCTACCAGACGGTCAACAATCCTGGTTACGTCAGGGGGGGTTACACGAAGGGCTGCTGCCAGCTTCCTGAAATTGGTGCTTCCTTCAAAGTCAATAAAAAATAAGCTCTTAAGCTGGGCGATAGTCAAATTTAAGTCCAGCCATGCCAAAGGTGTGTATCGCCGGTGGGCGTTGCCTATCTGCTGCTCAAGGTCAAGGATTTTCCCGTTTAGCTCTGCCCTGTCCATGCTTTACCCGCGTAATAGTGCACACTATCTTTATTGTTAAAATATCATAAACAGTTTATATCAGTTGCAGAAAATTGTCAAGCTGATGTATGAACCAGGTCTTCACTCCTGTTAAGCTCGCAATGAAAATCACGATTCACTGCAAATGTATCAACTCACAATATAGTGGATTCTGGTCAAGGAAGTGTATTGATTTGAAATCCGGGGGTTGTTCAGGTATAATACGTGGCGAAAAGGAACGAATATTTTTGGAGGAAAGAATGGACAAACTTGAAGTCTTAAAAAGGTCAGACGTATTCCATTACCTGGATGAAGATGGCCTGAGAAAGATGGTGAAGATGTGCACGGAAGAGGTGTTTGAGCCGGGGACAATCATATTCCGGCAGGACAAGGAGGCGGACAAGATATATGTTATTGAGGAGGGGCTGGTAGCCATCCTGCTGGAGTTGGGCCCGACCGATAAGCGGCAATTACAAGCATCCTCAAACTTTGAGGCCTTTGGCTGGATGGCCACGATTCCCCCCTTCCGTCATTTAGCTACCGTGAAAGCTCTGGAAAGAACTAAAGTGCTTGCCTTTGATGGCAAGGAACTGCGTAATTTAGTCAATTCCGACCCTAAGCTATGTGCTGAAGTTGCTGGCGGCGTAGCCTACGTAATCTCGCAGAGGCTGAGGACAGCATACACCCAGATAATGGGTTGCACCTACCAGGATTAGTCGGGCTTAGGGGCTCGTGTAATAACAGGTCGTTAATGCAGAATCTGCACCCGGGTTGTTACCCAATAAATTTGGCAGCTAGCTAGAAGGAGAGATTGTCTTTGGACGAGTCAAGAGTAATCAAGTCAATGATGGAGGAGAAGAGGGTATTTAATCCTCCAGAAAGAGTCAGCAAGACAGCTTATATAAAGAACCTGAATGAGTATAAGAAAATCTACGAGAAGTCGATAAACGACCCCGCCGGTTTCTGGGGTGAGCTTGCGGAGCAGCTGGATTGGAACAAGAAGTGGGACAAGGTTTTTGTTGAGGACTTTGCCAATGCCAGCCACGAGTGGTTTGTCGGCGGCAAGCTCAATGTCAGTTATAACTGCGTGGATAGGCATGTCAAGACATGGCGTAAGAATAAGGCGGCTCTCATCTGGGAAAGTGACATCGGTGAGAGTAAGACCCTGACCTACCAGCAGCTTCAGAACCAGGTGTGCCGGTTTGCCAACGTCCTGAAAAAGTTTGGCATTAAGAAGGGCGACCGGGTTGCTATTTACCTGCCGATGATTCTGGAGCTGCCCATTGCTATGTTAGCCTGCGCCAGAATCGGAGCGATACACAGCGTGGTCTTTGGCGGCTTCAGCACCGAGGCATTAAGGGATAGGATAATTGACTGCGGAGCCAAGATGCTAATCTGTGCCGACGGCTACTATCGCGGTGGTAAGGTTGTCAGGAGCAAGGATAATGCTGATAAAGCCCTTGAATCCTGCCCTGATGTGAAGGACGTGATTGTGGTCAAGAGAGCCAACATCGGCGTGGAAATGGTGGCTGGCAGGGACCATGTGTGGGAAACTGAGATGTCAGCGGGGGATGTCAACTATTACTGTGAGCCCGAGGTAATGGATGCCGAAGACCCCCTCTTTATTCTATATACCAGCGGCAGCACCGGTAAGCCAAAAGGGGTCCTTCATACCCAGGCCGGTTACCTCCTTTATACCTATCAGACCTTCAAGTGGATTTTTGATGTCAAGGATGAGGACACGTTCTGGTGTACCGCCGATATCGGCTGGGTCACCGGGCACAGCTACTGCGTGTACGGGCCGCTGTCCTTCGGTGCCACCAGCCTGATTTTTGAAGGCATTCCGACTTACCCTCATCCTGACCGCTTCTGGGATGTTATTGAGAAGTACGCTGTCAACATCTTATACACGGCACCGACGGTTCTCCGCTCTCTGATGAAGGAGGGCGATGACTGGGTAACCAAGCATGACCTGAGCACACTGCGGATTCTGGGCTCAGTGGGCGAGCCGATAAATCCCGAAGCCTGGATGTGGTACTACAATGTTATTGGTAAGGGGGCATGCCCCATCGTTGATACCTGGTGGCAGACCGAGACCGGTGGTGTCCTGATTACTCCGCTGCCCGGAGCTACCCCGCTCAAGCCCGGCTCGGCGACGCTGCCTTTCCCCGGTGTACAACCGGCAATCCTCAGGGAGGACGGCTCTACTGCCGATGTCAACGAGGGCGGCTATCTGGTAATCAAGAAGCCATGGCCCGGTCTGATGCGGCGGGTCTACGGCGAACCGGAGAGGTTCAAGAACACGTACTTTATCCGTTTCCCGGGTGTCTACAATACCGGCGATGGTGCCAGGATGGACGAGGACGGTTACTTCTGGCTGATGGGGCGCATTGACGATGTAATCAAGGTCTCCGGACACCGCCTGGGCACTGCCGAGATAGAAAGTGCCTTTGTTGCTCACCCCAAGGTAGCTGAAGCGGCAGTAGTGCCCATGCCCCACGATATCAAGGGCGAGGGCATCTACTCCTTCGTTACCCTGAAGTCTGGCGTTGAGCGTAGCCCGGAGCTAGTGCAGGAGCTTAAGACCCATGTGAGGACTACCATCGGCCCCATAGCTACTCCGGACAAGATACAGTTCACCGATGCTTTGCCCAAGACCCGGAGCGGCAAGATTATGCGGCGGATACTCACCAAGATTGCCGCCGGTAATGTTGACAGCCTGGGAGATACCAGCACTCTGGCTGACCCATCGGTGGTAGAGGTGTTGGTAAAAGAAAGGGTGTAGGCAGGATTCATCTGTCTGTCTCTGGAGTATGGCAGAAAGGGGAAGGTACCAACCCTCCCCTTTCTTTTTTCAGGGGTTGGTTGCCACACTTGGACGGTGACTGGGCTTTGTGATATTCTGAGTAGACCCGAACCGGGACACAGCGTTTCGGCGGGGGTAAAAGTGGGACGACGGAGATGCACAAGCTGATGATAGGGCGTGAGCTCCTAGGCATAAGCGCAATGGTATGAGAGTCGTTGTCATTGGTGCTGGCGCCAGCGGCATGATGGCTGCTGGCAGAGCCGCCGAGCTTGGTGCCGGCGTTATTCTTCTGGAGAAGACCGAGCGCCCCGGTAAAAAAGTCCTCATTACCGGCAAGACGCGCTGCAATCTGACCAATAGTAAGGATTTAGACGGCTTTATCAGCATGTATGGCGCCAACGGGCACTTTCTCTACGGCGCTTTCACTCGTTTCTTCCGTGAGGAACTGCTGGCGTTATTGCGGCGCTACGGCGTGGAGACCAAGACCGAGCGCGGCGGGCGGATTTTCCCGGCTTCAGATGACGCTCATGACGTAGTCAATGCTCTTGAGCGTTATCTGGCGGATAATAAAGTCCGGGTGCAGACCGGTGTTGGAGGGACCGGTCTGGTGGAGGAAGAGGGGCGTATCGTCGGCGTTAAGACTGACGGAAAGATATATCCGGCGGCAGCGGTTATCCTGGCAACCGGCGGGGCTTCGTACCCCGGCACCGGCTCTACTGGAGATGGCTACAGGCTGGCGGCGGCGGTTGGGCATACTGTCATCCGGCTACGCCCGGCGCTGGTGCCGCTGGCTGTCTGCGAGACGGAGCGTGTCCGGAGAATGCAGGGCGTAAGCCTGCGCAACGTGCGGCTAACATCGTACCGGTGTCTGGCGGATGAGATTGCCACAGTGCCTGACAGGGACTGCGGGCGGGGGATTGCCGGCAGGTGTCCCCGCCCGCCGGTCATTGAGAGCCGGCTGGGTGAGATGATACTGACCCACTTCGGCATCGGCGGGCCAATCACGCTGCAGATGAGCCTGGCGATAGTGGATGCCCTGGAGGAGGGACCGGTCAGCATCTCTATTGACCTCAAGCCCGGGCTTAGCGAAAGCGAGCTGCGCCAGCGGCTGCAGCGAGACTTTGACCGTTACAGCAAGAGGAGCTACAGGAACATTCTCAGAGGGCTGCTGCCACAGAAGCTGATAGACCCGTTTGTGGAGATGACCGGTATAGAGCCAGACAAACGTGGTCACCAGATTATTGCCTGGGAGCGGGAGCGGCTGCTGCGACTGCTCAAGTCGCTGCGGTTCAATATTAAGGGGCCGTTACCACTGGCGGAAGCCATGGTTACCGCCGGCGGGGTCTCGCTTAAAGAGATTGACCCGCGCACCATGGCGTCTAAGCTGGTCAGGGGGCTGTATTTCTGCGGCGAGGTAATTGATATTGATGCCGATACCGGCGGCTATAACCTACAGGCAGCCTTTTCCACCGGCTACGTGGCGGGAGAGAGTGCGGCGCTCCTTGTGAAAAGCATTTCTTGATATATTATTTGGTAAAACTGGGGTGTCTAAGAGGGGCGCAAGCCCCTCTTCTTAATATAAATTCCCCCTCTCCTTCCAAAGGAGATGGGGATTAAGGGGGGTGAGGTCAGGGACTCAATATATTGATACCGAACTCCTTCAGGGCACCGGCAAGGGCGCTCAGAGGCAGACCGATAACATTGTAATAGTCGCCCTCAATCCTCTCTATGAGCAGCGCTCCCAGCCCCTGGATGGCGTAGGCTCCCGCCTTGTCCAGCGGCTCTCCTGTTTGGACGTAGGCGTCAATCTCGGCGGTGGCGAGTTTTTTAAAATAGACCATGGTCTCCACAGACCGGGATATGGTCTTGTTGTTTGCGGTGTCTATGATGCTAAAACCCGTGATTACCGAGTGAGTCCTGCCGCCCAGTAGCTCCAGCATGTTGTGGGCATCCGTATCGGTATGCGGCTTGCCCATGATGTGGCTATCCAGAACAACAATAGTATCAGCGGCAATAACTACTGAACTCCTGTGTTTAGTGGCAACTACCTGAGCCTTTTCCAGGGAGATATTCCGGGCAAGCTCGTGGGGTTCCAGACCGGCAGGTATCTCCTCTTTGTAGTTACTCGGTTCGGTCTTAAATCTGAGTCCGGTTCTCTTGAGCAGTTCTTTTCTTCGGGGCGATGCCGAAGCCAGTATGATTTGTCTCATGCCGTGTCTGCGGTGAAGGCGATAACGTCGTCTATGGAGTCGGCGTCGCAGAGGAGCATCAACAGTCGGTCAATGCCTAGGGCGGCACCGCCGCACTCGGGAAGGTCAGATACCGCTTCCAGGAACTTCCGGGGCATGGGCATCTGTAGTCCTTGCTTATTGTAGACCTGTTCTATTGCCTCAGCGAAACGCCTTTCCTGCTCCCGGGCGTCGTTAAGCTCGCTGTAGGCGTTAGCCAGCTCCAGTCCGCTGATGAAGACCTCAGCCCGCTCGGCAGTTTCCATGCCTGGCTTGAGGCGGGCAAGTGACGCCATGGCTGCGGGATAGTCGGTAAGCACTACCGGTCGGTTCGGGGGTAATGCAGGAAGCACTTTAGTTACCATGTCGGTATCAAAATGGAGGGAGTCATTCCTGGCAACAGGGTCCCAGCCGGCGGCGTGAAGAAAAGCGTCCCGGACGGTGATTCTTTGCCAGGGCAGGCTGATGTCTATATCCTGTCCCCGGTATTTAATTGCGGTGCCCAGCCCGAGTCTTTTGGTTAACGTTATCACCAGTTCTTCGGTATCGCCGATAATCTGCTGGTAGCCGGCACCGGTGCGGTACCACTCCAGCATGGTGAACTCCGGGTTGTGCCACCTGCCGCGCTCGCCCCTGCGGAAGCAATGGCTAATCTGGAATAGCCTGTCATAGCCGGCTGCCAGCAGCCGTTTCATGTGAAGCTCGGGGGAGGTGGAGAGGAACCACTTTTCGCTCTCAAACGGGGCAATATAGGGCTCGGGGGCAACATGAGGCATACGGAGCGGCGTCTCCACTTCAAGGAAGCCCCGCCCTATGAAGAATTCACGGGTAAGCCCGATGACGAGTGCCCGGCGCCGCAGGTTAGGTTCCAGGCGGACAAGCCGCCTCCGTTCATCCTCCGTCATATTATTTCCTGGCGACCACCCGCTCTACGTAGGCTCCGGTGCGGGTATCAACCTTGAGGACATCACCCTCTTTTATAAATGCAGGGACGGAGATGGCGTAGCCTGTTTCCAGAGTAGCTGACTTCGTCTGGGGGGTAATCGTGGCAGTCCTGGTGGCAAGCCCTGTTTCTACCACGGTAAGCTCAACGAATGTCGGCAGGGTGATGTCAATGGGACGGTCGACCAGCATCAGCATGGTGACCACTGTGCCGTCTTTCAGGAAGTTCTTCTTTTCACCAAGCTGCTCCTCGGTAACAAAGAGCTGCTCAAAGGTCTCGGTGTTCATGAAGATGTAGTGGTCGCTTTCCTTGTAGAGATATTGTGCTTCAAGGTTGGTAGTGTGCGCTTCATCCACTTTTTCGCTGGAATGATAGGTGCGTTCAATAGTGCTGCCGTCAAGCAGATTGCGCAGCTTCAGGCGGTAGATGGCGCGGCCCTTCCCCGGTTTCATGAACTCGGCTTCGTCAATATTGTAGGGCGTGCCGTCAATTAATAGCTTGGTATTCTTGCGAACATCTTCTATATCCATTAATTCTCCTTTGACCTGTTGCCTATTATTATAGCGCATTGGCGTCACCCGTCAAACGGGTCTGCTGGCCTTTTTAGCTCACCGCCCGGTTGACAAAAAGCAGCAATTGACATAAAGTATTACGGTGCAAGAAGAGCCGGGTTACGTCAGTCTGTACAATACAGGCGAACTGGGGCGACGCGCCGAGGCGCTGGAAAGGCGGCTGGCGTCCTGCGATATTTGTCCCAGGGAGTGCCGTGTCAATCGCCTGGAAGGAGAGTTTGGTTTTTGCCATTCCGGTCGCCAGCCGGTAGTTGCAAGCGTGTGCGCCCATCATGGGGAGGAGCCGGTATTGTCCGGGAGCCGCGGGTCAGGCACTGTATTCTTCGGAAACTGCAACATGAGGTGTGTGTACTGCCAGAACTACCAGATAAGCCAGGACTGGAAAAAGCAGAGAACCAACGAGATTGATTGCCGCTCTCTGGCGGAGAGAATGCTCTATCTCCAGGATGGGCTGGGCTGTCATAATATTAACCTCGTTTCTCCCTCTCACTTTGTCCCGCAGGTAGTCAGGGCGATATTGGAAGCCGTGCCGATGGGCTTGAGGCTGCCACTGGTCTATAATACCAGCGCCTATGATTCTCTTGCCTCTCTGCGGGAGCTTGACGGCATAGTTGATGTTTATCTTCCTGACCTGAGGTACGCCTCTGACTATTGGGCAAAGGAGTTGTCACAGGCTGAGGACTATGTGGTTCGGGCGCGCCCGGCAATTAAAGAGATGTACCGCCAGGTCGGGAATTTAATGGTTGATGAGGACGGGGTCGCCCGGCGGGGAATAATCGTCCGCCATCTTATACTGCCCAACAGGCTGGCGGGCAGCGAAGGGTCTCTAGCCTGGCTGGCAGATGAGGTCTCGCCACAGGTGACAGTGAGCATAATGTCCCAGTACTTCCCGGCACATAAGGCACAGCAGATGCCTCTGCTTTCCCGGATAATCTCACCCGCCGAGTATGAAGAGGTGGTAAATGTCCTCTCCCGGCTGGGCATGGAGAACGGATGGGTGCAGGAAATGGGGGCTTCGGAGCACTATGTCCCCGATTTTGAGCGGGAAGGGCACCCCTTCTCTTAGTGTACCGGTAATTGCCTCAATGGAAAATAGGTGATACAATACGTTTATATTTGAAATATATTTGAAAGAAGTGAGTGCAGATGGATAGTAAACCCCTACCGGACGTAGAGACCTTCGTTGAAAACGTAAATAAAAAGAACAAGAAGCACAACGGCAGAAGGGTCAGGTTCTCCTGGCTGAAAAGAAAACGCAGATAATGCGGGTGCTGTAGCATGTCTAGTCAGAATATCGCGCCTTCTGGTGATGAGGAGCTGAATCCTCACTCCCCGGAGATTCCGGAAGAGACAGGAAGCGCTGTCTCACTCTTTGGGCAGATGATGCGGCGCGGGGAGAAAAATGCCAGGTCGGCTGAGGAAGTGGCTAAGGAAGCTAAGAAGCTATCCCAGGAAGCTATATCCAGGATTGAGAAGGTGGGAAACTCAGCCAGGAAAGCCGCCGAGGAGTCAACCAAGGCCTCTCAGGAAGCGGTACGCAAGGCGGAGAAGACTGCCCGGACTGCCGAGGAGATAGCTAACTCCTATGCCGATGCCTTTGAGAAGGCGATAGCCAGGGCTAACGAAGCGGCTGCCCGAGCCAGACAGGCGGCGGAGGAATCGCTGAGAGCCTCTCAGGAAATTACCAGCCGGGCTGAGGAGACAATCAGGTCACTCCAGGAAGCCTCGGAAGTTCTTACGGCGTCTTTTAAGGAGGCGACGGATAGAGCTGAGGAGACCGCCAGGTCGGCTAAGGAGACGGTTGAGGAAGCAATAAAGCTGTCACGAAAGGTGATACGGCGGGTGGGCAAGACTGCCACGTCAGCAGAGGAGATGGCTGGTGAAGCCAGAAGACTGGCTCAGGAAGCGCTTACCCGGGTGGGTGAGACAGACAGGTTGACTCGGGAAGCGACTGACGAGGCGACCAGGGTCTCCAAGGAGGCGTCGCGTCAGGCGGAGAAGCTGGGCAAGTCAGCCAGGAAGGGCGCTGAAGAATCTCAGGCAGCATCTCAGGAGGCAATAAGCCGGGCGGAGACGGTCGTTCGGTCGGCGGAGGAGGCAGCTAAGAGGTATGGGGATGCTTTCGGGGAGGCCATAGCCAGGGCAGAAGAAGCCGCACGGCGTGCCGAAGAGACAGCAGGGGAGACGTCTAAAGCATATAGTGATGCCTTCAGCAAGTTGATAGCCAGGGCTGAAGAAACCGAGATCGGAAGAGCACACGTCTGAACTCCAGTCACCGCTCATTATC
>CAYUBP010000019.1:0-11960 GCA_964443115.1 uncultured Dehalococcoidales bacterium
GGTACTATGCCAGTTCGCCGCTAATTGCCAACTCATGTTATACTATATCCGCCACTGAAAAACTGGTAATACTCCGGTCCTCTCTAATCATGGTGTACAGATGCAAAGACTCGCTGGCACAGCGATAGCGGCGCTGATAGAAAGCGGCAGGCTCAGAGGGAGCGATATCATACTTGAGCACTCACGGGGCAGCCTCTGGGGCTGGCTAATCAGGCATGCCACCGGCAACTACTGGAACCATGCCCTCATGGTCTGCACCGTCAGGGACTACCTCAGCCGGGGGTATGATACAACAATACTTGCTGACCCCAGGATGGGTGGTATCCGCATTGACAGCATGCCCCGTTACCTGCAACGGCTGGACAGGTACGACTTTGCCATAACCAGGCTGGACGAAGACTGGTTCCAGGGTGACAGCGGTCTGTGCTACCGGACAGCCATCTCTGACATTGCCCTGCGGGAAGCCACCGATAGATACGAATCACGATACCTCCTGAGACTGGTCCGGCGCACCATCAGGCAAATCAAACTCGCCCACCGTTTCCTCTGGCAGAAGGGCAGGCATCCCAAGCCAAAGAAGAAACACGTACCCAGGATTGCCAAACCGCTGAATGTCAAGGCTTACAGTTGCGGCGGCTTCGTCCAATGGGCGTACTACCGCGGCGTTTCCCGCATCGTAAATGCCGACCACACGGACAGGTCAAGACTGAAAGAGGTCATTCTTAATCCACGGCTAAGCGGCGAAGCAAGCGATGTTGAGTTGCTGTCAACCACCCCCGCCGACCTCGCCAGGAGCGAGCGGCTGTCCTGGAAATACCTCGTCAGGAACGGTGAGGTCTGGGAGGTATCCAGCAGGCAGGAAGCCGATTACATCCTAAAGCAAGGCAAGCGGCCCGCATAGCCGGTTCTGCTTACCCCTGGTTGTCGGATTGCGCCATTGCCAGTGTAATCGCTGTCATTGCGAGGAGCGTAGCGACGAAGCAATCTATTCACGCTGAGATTGCTTCGCTTTGCTCGCAATGACAACCGTTGCTGAGAAAAAGGGGCTGACAGCCATGTTTTCCGTAGTGATTCTAACCCCCTCGCCAAGCACTGCTGAATCCCCAGGTGTCATAACTTTGTAACTTTTTCCACCCCCATTTTATGACTTCTTTATGCCCCCGGCTCTATCATTTAAATAAGCCCTGAATAACAAAAAGGAGGAGGGCAATGGCATCATTCAAGTGCAAGGACGTGGGCATGAACTGCAAGTTCGAGGTGAAGGACGAAAACCCGGACGAACTGATGAGTATTATCGCCCTGCATGCCGAGAAAACGCACAACATGAAAGAGGTCCCGCCGGAGACGATGGAGAAGATAAAGAAAGCCATCAAGAAGTAGCAACCGCCAGCGGCGGCACTCGCCAGGGTGATGACAGAATACTCAGAATGACCTTGCGACAGGCAATGGCAGGCGCTTTGACAAGGGGTATAGCAGAATGAAACAGAACGGACTTAGATTCTCCTGCCTTGTCTTTATCACCTGCATCGCTCTGATAGTCGGCTGCACTGCTGCTATTACACCGACGCCAACATTAACACCCACCGCCACTCCCGTTACCAGCCCGAGCCAGACGCCGATTACCCCGCCGACTTCCCTGCCAAACGGAACGCTGGTCAACCTGCCCAGCTTCGCCGACCTGGTGGACGCCGTCAAGCAGTCAGTGGTGGCAATCAGCACCACATTTGTCGGCGGCAGCGGCGCCGGGTCCGGCTGGATTATTGACCGGAGCGGCACTATCGTCACCAACCATCATGTGATTGAAGGCGCCCGGTCTATAACTGTACAGCTTTATGACGGCACTGTATACACGCCGGTGAGCGTCAGCGGCGACCAGATGGCGGATATTGCCGTGCTCAAGGTCAACACCGGGCGGCAGCTGCCGGCGCTGGCAATCGGGGACACGTCAACACTGAGAGTCGGCGACTGGGTGGTGATTGTGGGGAACGCCCTGGGGCTGGGCATCAGCATGAAGCAGGGCACGATAAGCCGCCTTGGCGTGGCAATCGCATGTCCCACCGGCGAGGCATGCAATAACCTTATTGAAACCGATGCCCCGATTAACCCCGGCAACAGCGGCGGTCCCATGTTCAACCTGTCCGGAGAGGTCATCGGCATCACCAGCCTGAAGTTCTCCGCCGCCGGCGTTGAGGGTCTGGGCTACGCCATAAGTATTGCCAATGCCCTGCCGGTCATCCAGAGCCTATCCCGGTAGTGCAAACGTGTCACTGCTAGGACACAGGCTTGCGCGTGCTGCCCCTGGCAATAGAGGCAAAGATGCCGGCAAAACAGAGGACAGCAGAGATGATAAATGCCGTCCTCATACTGCTTAAGAAAAGCGGGTAGTATTCGGGAGTTATCGCCACCCTCCCTATGTACAGGGAGAACAGCAGCAGGGTCATTCCCATGCTGAGCATCTGCCCGGTCAGTCTCATCGTGCCCAGCGTACCGGATGCCACCCCGTATGACCTCCTGTCCACCGAGGACATCACCGCATTGGTATTAGGCGACGAGAAGAAACCAAACCCCAGGCCCAGGGTAACCAGGCTGAGCAGGACAAACGCCAGCCCGGTATCACTCCCCAGAAAAATCAGGAGCACAAGACCCGCCGTCGTCAGCGCCATCCCCAACGAAGCAACTATGCGCGGCTCAATCCTGTCGGACAGGCTGCCGGCAATCGGGGAGCAGATGACCATGACCACCGGCTGGGCGACCATAATCAGACCAGCCTGCTCCGGGTTAAAGCCCTTGATGTACTGGAGATAAAGACTTACCAGGAAACTGACGGCAAAGGTAGCGCTGTAGTTAATCAGTGCAGCCAGGTTTGACAGTCTAAAGACGGCATTGTTACGGAAGAAGCCAACATCAAACATCGGGTGCGTTACTCTCATCTCCCACCGGATGAATAGCGCCAGACCCGCTACGCCGGCAAATATCAATACCCCGCCAGGCCAGCCCGGCAGCAATGAGAGCCCGTACATCGTGGTAACCAGCGCCAGGCTGTAGATAATGGCTCCGGTATAGTCAAACCTCTCCCCCTTCGCCCCGGCCCACTCTCCCTTAAGCTTCCATAACACGGCAACTATGGCAACTACCCCCAGAAAAGCGGTAAGCCAGAATATGCTCCTCCAGCCCAGGTGTTCGGTCATGGAGCCGCCGACGACCGGGCCGACGGACAGCCCGGCATAGACCGCCGCCGCATTTACCCCCAGCGCCCGCCCCCGGTCTTTAGGCGGGAACACCGATGTCAGAATGGCGACCCCTGTGCCGAATATCATGGCGCCCCCCAGGCCCTGCATCGCCCGGAAGGCAATCAGCAGCGTCCCCGACCCGGCGGTGGCACAGAGAACCGAGGCGGCAGCATTCACTGCCATGCCCACCAGGAACACCCGCTTCCTGCCGTAGATATCGGCGATGCGGCCGAAGGGAAGGAGGAACATCGCAGCCGCCAAGAGGTAAGCCGTCGCCACCCAGCTTATGGCTACCGCATCCAGCGACAGGTCTCCGCCAATTGAAGGAAGAGCAATGTTGACCGAGGAGCCGGTAAACGGGGTAATGAAGGAACTCATGCCGGCGATTACCATCACCAGACCCCGGCTGGTGCTCTTCGTGTGGTCAGTCATTATTACTATTATAACCCTTCCGCCCTCATGGTCTCCACACAGGCATCGCTCACCCTACCAGCCAGTTGCCGGGACACGTCATTGCGAGCTTAAGCTGTGCAATCTCAGCATGCCAGATGACGGAGATTGCTTCGTCGCTAAGCTCCTCGCAACGACGGCATTATCAAACGAAAGAAACCCGCGGAATTTCTTATTTCCCGCTGCATCTGGTATAATGTAGTAAACATGGCAAATTAAACAGGGTTAAGAATGAAGTCTTCAAGTATTCAAAAGATTCTAATCTTCATGGTCATCATGGTCGGTTTAATCATCCTTTACTCCTTCCTCTTCCCATCGGCTAAACCGGCAGAAATTCCGTTGAGCGAAGCTATCGCGTTATCACAGAACAACGGGATAGAGCGGATTCTGGTGGAAGACAGCGTGCTGCAGATAACCCCCAGGGGAGAGGTAACGGTCACCACTGTTGACGGCCAGCAGATAACCACCAGCGACACGCTAACCGCGAGTAAGGAAGCAACCGCCAGTGTCTACGACATCCAGGGGCTTAACCTTGAAGGAGTGGTAGTTGCGGTCAAGCCACCGTCCGGATTCAGCTGGGGGTCACTGCTGATAAATGTCCTGCCCTTCCTCATCTTCGGCGGCTTGATATTCTTCCTGTTCAGCCAGGCACGGGGGGCCAACAGCCAGGCGCTGAACTTCGGGCGCAGCCGCGCCCGTCTCTTCCCGGCTAACCGGCCCACGGTCACTTTTGATGACGTTGCCGGCGTGGAGGAAGCCAAGCAGGAGTTACATGAGGTTGTGGACTTTCTCAAGGCACGGGAGAAGTTCCAGAAACTGGGGGCGCGCATACCCAAGGGCATCCTGCTCGTTGGGCCGCCGGGGACAGGCAAGACACTGCTCGCCCGGGCAATCGCCGGCGAGGCGGGAGTCCCCTTCTTCTCCATCAGCGGCAGCGAGTTCGTTGAGATGTTTGTCGGTGTTGGCGCTTCCCGGGTTCGCGACCTCTTTGAGCAGGCGAAGCGCAACACGCCGTGTATCATCTTTATTGATGAGATTGATGCCGTCGGGCGTCACCGCGGCGCCGGGCTCGGCGGCAGCCACGACGAGCGGGAGCAGACGCTGAACCAGATTCTGGTGGAGATGGATGGCTTTGATACCAACACCAGCGTCATTATTCTCGCCGCCACCAACCGCCCGGATATACTTGACCCCGCCCTGCTCCGCCCGGGACGCTTTGACCGGCGGGTAATCCTTGACCAGCCGGATATTAACGGGCGCGCCGCTATCCTTAAGGTACATGCCAAGGACAAGCCGCTGGACCCGTCAGTGAACCTGGAGGTGCTGGCAAAACAGACCGCCGGCTTCAGCGGGGCTGACATCGCCAATCTGGTCAACGAGGCGGCAATCATGGCGGCGAGGCGGGGCAAGAAGGTTATTGAGATGCAGGAGCTTGAGGAGTCTATTGACCGGGTAATCGCCGGGCCCGAGAGGAAGAGCCGCAGGATAAGCACCAAAGAAAAGGAGATTACCGCCTACCACGAGGCAGGACACGCCCTGGTAGCCAAGATGCTGCCTAATGCTGACCCGGTGCACAAAATCTCAATAGTAGCCCGCGGCATGTCCCTCGGTCACACGCGCCAGCTTCCCATTGAAGACCGGTACCTCCTGACGCAGGCCCAGTTCAAGGACATGATGGCCACCCTGCTCGGCGGCCGCAGTGCCGAGAAGCTCATCTTCAACGAGACAACCACCGGCGCCGCCGATGATATCAAACGGGCAACCGACCTCGCCCGCAGAATGGTAACTGACTTCGGCATGAGCGACCGGCTTGGACCCCGGACTTTCGGCGACAAGCAGGAGATGGTCTTCCTGGGCCGCGAAATCTCCGAGCAAAAGGACTACGGCGACAAAGTAGCCGATATCATTGATGACGAGGTGGACAAGCTTATCCAGGAGGCACATGAGACCGCCTCCAAAATCCTGACCGACAACAGGGAAAAACTGACCAGGATTGCCCAGGAACTAATCACCAAAGAGACGCTTGAGGGCGAAGAGCTGGACAGGCTGTTTGGCGGGCAGGCTTCTTCTCCACCGCCTCCGGACACTACTGCCACTCCCGCCCCGGTTCAACCTGAAGCCGTGGCGGAGACCAAGCCGGCAGTAAAGAAACCCACAGCCAAGCCGCAGACCGTACCCCGGCAGGCGCCGGCCACCTAGCTATTATCAACCATCCCCCTAGTCCCCCCCAAGAGAAGGGGGGACACTTGTTTAGTCCCCTCTTAAACCTACGTTTCCAGTACTTCGCCAAGGAGTTTATACCACAGAGTATCCGGGAAGAGAAGCACCGGCTCCACTTTTACTTATTTCCCCTCCCATTAGCTAGATAGTAAACTATTTTAAAAAGACCGGTTCCGTGATAGTATACTACGTGACTAATATGTGAGCATATGAGGATGCCTACGGCTCTCATAAAAGCTCGGTCAGCACTTAATCGCAGAAGTGCAGACCCGCGCATGCAGCTCGCGCTTTTTGCCGTTGTGCATCTGCTCATCTTCTCGTTGCTCTTCCATACTCTTTACAAGATACCAAACACCGGCACCGACCTGTACTTCACCTACTCCTCGCAGGTCCTGGACGGCTACCCGCCCTGTCGGCAGGAGGCGTACGCCGACTGGCCCCAGTATGACGAGTGGTTGATGAATTCCGGGGTGGAAGAGTACTACCAGACTATTCCGCCCGATAGTGTGGATTACCAGACATACGCCATGGAATACCCGCCGTTCTCACTTCTCTTCTTCATCTTACCGCGTCTCGCAACCTCTACCTACGGAGTCTACATCATCCTCTGGCAGCTCGAGGTACTATTGTTTGACCTGGCTGGGCTGTGGATACTGTACAGCATAGCGCGCCGCCTGGGCCACCCCCCCTGGAAGATGTTAACCGTCTATACTATTGGCCTTCTGGCAACCGGGCCCATTATCTCTCAGCAGTATGATATTTTCCCGGCAATAATCACGCTGCTGGCGATATACTCCTTCTGGCTCGGTAAGCACAAGACCAGCTGGGCATTACTTGCCCTGGGAACAATGACTAAGCTTTACCCGGCGGTTATCGCCCCTGTGTTTCTAATCTACTACCTCCGCAACCGGCAGTACCGCCATATCTGGTCCGGTATTGTAACCTTCGCCGTCACTGCCCTGGTGATTACCCTTCCCTTTCTGATAATCAACTCGGACAGTATAGGGGGACTCATCACCTATCATAGCCAACGGGGTATCCAGATTGAGAGCACCTATAGCACCTTCCTGCTAGCGGCGGACAAGTTCGGTTTGGCCACGGCTGTCGTGGGATTCAATTTCGGCTCCTGGAACCTGTTCGGCAATTTGCCAAAAGCTATAGCCGGCCTGTCTCCTTACCTGATGGTGCTCTGTCTGTTGCTAGCCTACCGGCTCATCTACAGCCGGACAAGGGCGGGCCCGGTGGAAATCGCCCACCTCGGCACATATTCGCTGCTGCTGGTCACCATTACCCTCATTACCGGCAAGGTCCTGTCGCCCCAGTATATCGTCTGGTTGATTCCCCTGATGCCCTTGCTGTTCGGCCGGTGGCGCCAAGTAGCCTGGGCAGTGTTCGTGGCAATCGGCGTAATGACCTACTATATATTCCCTATACGTTACAGCGGACTTCTGGCCCTCAAGCCGGTCCCTGTAGTAGTCCTCCTTGTCAGGAACCTTGAACTCGTCTCTCTGTCGACGGTGTTAGCGCTCTCTATAAAGCAAGGGTATATTATCCCTTCAAGCCAGAAGCTACCACCGCTTGAAATGCGCCAAACATGACTTCGGTAGATGCCTCAACAAATTTTTAAACGTGAATCTTCTATCGTGTCCACCCTGAACTCATAATCCTGAGCTATTTGCGGCGCCGGACAACGTAGTCCGCCAGCTCAACCAGGGCCCGGCGGTCAGCGGTATCCGGCAAGAGGCTGAGGTTCTGGCATGCCCGAGCACAGAAGCCAGCCGCCTCGGCATAGCACTCTTGGACGATTGATGAACTCCGCACCATCTCTATCGCCCGCCGGATATTTCCGGCAACATCAATATCCTGAAATCATTTTCTTACCGGGTTATCCTCCGGGTAATATTTAAGAAGAAGCATCGCCGGCAGGGTGAGAGTGCCCTGCGCCAGGTCTGAGCCGACAGGCTTACCCAGCTCCTCCTCGGTACCGACAAAATCAAGGATGTCATCCACAATCTGGAAGGCAATGCCGAGGTTATGACCATATTCGGCCAAAGCCTCGACCACCATCTCTGGAGCCCGGCTCAAGACTGCCCCCGATTTCGTCGCCAGAGAGAACAGAGAGGCGGTCTTGCTGGAAATTCTCTGGAGATAGTCCTCGCGGGTCTGCTCCAGGTTGAAAGCGTCAAAGGACTGCTTTATCTCGCCGCTGGAAATAATCCCCAGCGTCTGGGAAAAGAGCTTTATCACCCGCAGATTGCCGGTATCGGCGCAGAACTCACCCGCCCGCGCGAACAGGTAGTCCCCGAGGAGGACTGCCTTGTCCTCACCCCAGACCTTGTTGACCGTCGGCCGCCCGCGGCGCACTGCTGACTTATCAACGGCGTCATCATGAACCAGCGTCGCCGTGTGCATAAGCTCCACGGATACCGCCATCGGCAGCAGGCGGTCAAGGTCATAGGTATAGAACCTGCCGCAAAGCAAGGTCAGGGCGGGGCGGATTCTCTTACCGCTGCGCTCCAGACTATAGCCCAGTAGCTCCGCCAGGCGGTCAAAGCCGACCGCGCTGACCGCTTTCAGGCTATCCTCAACTCGGGCAAGGTCTTCCTGCACCGAACAATAAATCTCGTTAAGCTCCAATTTCTCACACCTCTGATACCGGTAAGCGGAACAACCGGATAGTGTTCTCCGACGTAGCCTGAGCCACTACCTCCACTGTAAGCCCCCTTATGCCGGCTATACGACCGGCAACCAGCGATACATAGGCTGGCTCATTTCGCTGCCCGCGGTGTGCCTGCGGCGCCAGGAACGGCGAGTCTGTCTCTATCAGTAGCTTGTCCAGCGGTAAGGCGGCGGCAACCTCACGGCGGTCATGCGCCGAGGGATAGGTCACCGGGCCCGCCAGGGATATCAGGAAACCGAGCCCGATATAGCGCCGGGCAAGCTCAATATCACCGCTGAAGCAATGCATAACCCCGATTTCACCGCCGGCAAGCGGATGGGACTTCACCCAGCCGGTCACGACATCCTCCGTCTCCCGGTAGGCATCACGGCAGTGAATGACCACCGGCAGCCCCAGCCGGGCAGCCAGGTCCAACTGCCGGATAAATACCTCGCGCTGGAGCTGATGAGGGGATGACTTCCGGTAGAAATCCAGCCCTATCTCGCCAATCGCAACCACCCTCTCCTGCTGCGCCAGTTCCTCAAGCAGGCTGACATCGCCATCTTTCATCTTGCCCGCATCATTAGGATGGAAGCCGATAGCGGCAAATACCCCCGCATGCTCCTGAGCTATCTCTAGCGACTTCCGGCTGGACTCCAGGTCTATGCCGACATTGATGATGACGCCGACCCCACTGTCCCGGGCACGGGCTATCACCAGGTCCCGGTCTTTGTCAAAGGCGGGAAAATCAATATGAGCGTGCGAGTCTACTAGCAACTGAACTACCCCAGGCGGCCGGCTTCCTCTTCCGCCAGCTTTTCGTCCAGCTTTGAGAACAGCGGCTCGGGCGGCGGCAACGCCTGCCCCGGTTCCGGCGGCTGCATCTTCCAGCCGTACTCTTCTATACTGCCGTCAAAACCGAGCAGCCGGTGCAGCTTCTGAGAGCTAAAAGGCAAAAACGGGTATAATACCGTCTTAAGGCAGGTAATAACATGAAGGGCAACGTAGAGGGAACCAGCCGCCGCCTGCCTGTCCTCCCTGATTACCTTCCACGGCGATTTATAGTCCAGATAGCGGTTGGCTGCCTGGGCAAGCTCCATAGCCAGGGTAATCGCCGGCTTCAGGCGGCAGGCGGCGATAAGCTCGCCGACCTGGCTGAGGTTGCGCCCAGCTTCGGCTATAATGCCCTGGCTCTGCTCATCAAGCTCCCCCGGCGCCGGCACCGAGCGGTCATAATTCCTGTATACCAGGGTAAGCACCCTGTTTACCAGGTTGCCGTAGGTCGCCACCAGCTCATCATTATTACGGCGGAAGAACTCCCGCCAGGAGAAATCGGTATCGCCGCCCTCGGGCATATTTATTGACAGCAGATAGCGCAATGGGTCAGGGTCATAGCGGGACAAATAGTCCGGCAGCCACACAGCCCAGTTGCGGCTGGTAGACAGCTTCTTGCCCTCAATGGTCAGGAACTCGTTGGCGGGCACGTCGTAGGGGAGATTCAGCCCGCTGTAGCCCATCAGCATCGCCGGCCAGATAATGGTGTGGAAGGGGATATTGTCCTTGCCGATAAAGTAGTAGCTTTTCGTCCCTCCGTCCTGCCAGAATGAGCGCCACTTCTCCTCATCTCCACTCGCCCCGGCCCACTCTTTCGTCGCCGAGAGATAGCCGATGACCGCCTCAAACCAGACGTAGATACGCTTGCCTTCAAAACCAGCCACCGGCACCGGCACCCCCCAGTCAATATCCCGCGTGATGGCTCTGTCTTTGAGCCCCTCCTCCAGGTAGCGGGTGGTAAAGTTAAGCACATTCTGCCGCCAGTAGGTCTTGTCCTTCAGCCAGTCAAGAAGCCAGTCCCGGAACTCAGCAAGCCGGAAGAAGAAGTGCTCCGAGTCCCTGAACTGTGGCGGCGTGCCGCATATCCGGCAGCGGGGGCTAACCAGCTCCTGCGGGTTCAGCGGGCGGCCACAGCTATCACACTGGTCACCCCGGGCACCGGTGAAGCCGCAGTTAGGGCAGATGCCCTCAACATAGCGGTCGGGCAGGGCGCGCTGGCACGGCGTGCAGAACGGCTGCGACACGGTAGACTGGTAGATATACCCCTCACGCTGCAGGGTGAGAAAGACATCCTGGACAACCCGGGCATGGTTAGCCGTACCGGTACTGGTGAACAGGTCAAAGGAAATACCAAGCCTCTGCCACGACTCCAGGAACTCGCAGTGGTAGCGGCTGGCTATTTCCCCCGGTTCCTTCCCCTCCCGCTCGGCGGTGATGGTGATCGGAGTGCCGTGCTGGTCTGACCCCGATACCATGAGCACCTCGTTCCCCCTGACACGGTGGTAGCGGGCAAATATGTCCGCCGGCAAATAAGCCCCGGCAATGTGACCTAAATGCAGGGGGCCATTGGCATAGGGCCAGGCGACGGCAACCAGAATTCTCTGGCTCATACCTGAAGACCACTATCTGAACGGGGGAAAAAGGTCGTCACCCGTTCGCCCTTCTCCTGATGGTAGTGAACATAGTCCCGTTTTGAGGCGCATTCAACGCACAGGCGCAGCGTGGCGCCTGCCGGGTCTTCCGCCACCAGGTAACGCTCAAGATAGCGTACCGTCCGGTGACAGCCGTCGCAATGGACATCACCCAGAGAAATACAACCACGATTCATCGGCTAACTCCTTAACCTCAGCCATGCACGGTATAACTCCCTCCTGGCAAGACCGGTCTCCGCGGCGAGCCGGCTTATTGCCTCCCTGGCAGTCATACCCTGCCGGCGCATCTTCCCCAGTTGGCTCTCAACAGCTTCGAATAGCTGCGGCTCATCTTTTCCCCGCTCCCCTTCAATCACCAGGGTAAATTCACCCCGCGGCTCGGCAAAGTGCTCTATCGCCTGGCTGACCGTCCCCCGGAATACCTCCTCGTGGAGCTTGGTAAGCTCACGGCAGACCGCCAGCCCCCGGTCGCCCAGCACCGTCAGTATATCGGCCAGCGACGCCAGAAAGCGGTGCGGTGACTCCAGTATGACAACCGCTCCGGGTTCCCCTGCGACCGAATCAAGGGCCCGCCGCCGCTGGCTGGACTTATGGGGCAGGAACCCCAGATAGGTAAACCGCCCGGCAGCTATCCCCGACACCACCAGCGCCGCCGTAATCGCCGAAGCCCCTGGTATGGGGACAACCGGAATGCCCCGCGCACTGGCCGCCACCACCAGTTCATAGCCTGGGTCGGACACCCCGGGCATCCCGGCATCCGCCACCAGCGCCACATCACCCTCTCCAAGGCACTCAAGAATGTATTCCAGCTTGGTGAGCTTGTTGCGCTCGTGATAGCTCGTCACCGGCGTCTTAATGCCGTAGGTGACCAGAAGTTGTCTCGTCCGGCGGGTATCCTCGGCGGCGATAAGCCTC
>CAYUBP010000020.1:0-11510 GCA_964443115.1 uncultured Dehalococcoidales bacterium
TGAGCGCCTCCAGCTGGCAACCTTCGCAACCGGTAAAATCAAAGAACGCTACTTTCGGCTTCATTACAGCGCCTCCCTCAGGTTTCTCAACTGGGCATAAGTGAACACCGGCCCGTCCTGGCAGACGTAAACACCGTTAATCTGGCAGTGCCCGCACTTGCCCACACCACACTTCATCCTCCGCTCCAGCGACATGATGATATGCTCATCAGCCAGTTCCCACCTCCTCTTCAACTCCGCCAGCACAAACCGGTACATAATGGGGGGCCCCACCACCACTGCCCTCGTCTTATCCGGGTCAATCTTTACCCTTGGAATGAGGGTAGTGATAGCACCCTCATTCCCCCTCCAGGTGAAATTCCCCCTGTCCACCGTCTCGTGGAACTCTATGTCCGGACGCCGGCTCCAGCTATCCAGTTCGTCAGCGAAGACCCGTTCCGATGGTGACCTGGCACCGAACAGGAAAAAGACTTTCCCGAAGGAACTGCGGCGGTCCAGGATATACTGTACCAGGGAACGGAGCGGGAACAGACCGATACCACCGGCAATCAGTAAGATATCGTGCCCCTCCAGCGCTTCAAGCGGGAACCCGTTACCGAAGGGGCCACGGATGCCCACGCTGGCTCCCGGTTTGAGAGCGTGCAAAGCTCTGGTAACGTCGCCCGCATTCCGTACAGCCAGCTGGAACGTGCCGTCACGGGTTGGCGCTGAAGAGACAGAGATAGGCGCCTCGCCGATACCGGCGACGGAGACCTCAACAAACTGCCCGGGACGGTGTCCGAGTTTTTTGCCGTCTTTGAGCCTGAACTCAAAGACCTTTTCCCGTGGAGTCAATGCCTTAACGCTGACCAGTTCTGCGGGAAGAGGCACGTACAGGTCTGTCTCCGCTCTTACCTCCTTTAGTAAGCGTACTGCCGCCTTCTTAGCCTCAGCCGACCTGGCAATAGCGTTAAAAGCCTCAAGGGGACTGGCAATCTCGGCGAGGCAGGCAGCAGCACAGCGCCCGCATCCCACGCAGCCCATTTTGCCATACCGTTCAATCAAGTACTTGCCCTTGCGGTAGATACGGTGGCGGAAACGGCTGGCTTTATCGTGCCGGAAATTTTCTCCGGTGGCAACGCCGGCGAAATCCACGAGCATGCAGCCGTCCCACTGGCGGAAGCGCTCCCCCTCTTCCAGACTCATGGCTACCTCGTCTTTGACATCGTAACAGAAGCAGGTGGGACATACCATAACGCAGGAGCCACAACTGAGGCAGGTCTTACTTCTGGACTCCCAGTATGGGTCGTCATAGCTTTCTTCCAGCAGTTTTTGCAATCTCTCGCGGGGTACGTCAAGAGAAAGCTTATATTTCGTAAGCGCCTTTTCCCTGACTGCCTTCTGTCTGGCTATTTCATCACCGGTGGCTTCCCTCACCGTGGCGTACTTAAGCAGAAGTTCCGCACCCTTTTGCGAACCAACCGTAACTATATAGCAGGCACCGATATCCGTCAGCAAAAGGTCAAATCCGTTTTCGGCATGGCTGGTACCCATACTTGGAGCAAACGACCCGGGTGAGGGGTTCAGGCAATCAATGCCGATAATGATGGTGTTCCTCCGCCGGGCAATGTAGTTGGGGTCAGGATTGGTAGCGATAAATGCTTCGTCCAGCAGCTCTATTGCCTTAATATCGTAGGGGTGCACGCCGATGATAGCCCTCGGGCGGTTATCGGTAACCGGCTCTGTCTCCATATCGCCGACCTTGAACTTAAGCAGGGTCTCTCTGGCAGGAAGAAAGTATTTAGTGGGGGGAAGTACGGTAACATCATATTGCAGGCATAGCTCATCAAAGCTGGCTATCTTATCATAGACATACTTACCATGCCTGGTTTTGACCCCGCACACCTCCATCTCTTTTAATAAGCCCTCCACCAGGGCTTTCACGTCTTCCTTGCCCATGGCAACGAGCTTCTTAGCTTTGACAACCTCCGGCACAGGAGGTTTGACAGCCGCTTTCGCCCTGGTGGTAACTGTCGGCTCTTTAGCCATGGACTCAAGCGTCTCGCGGATAAGCCTCTCCAGGTTATCGGGGACAATCGGCTTGATGAGGTAATCAATCGCCCCGAGCTTCATCGCTTCGGCAGTAGTCTCAGCAGAAGGGTAAGCCGTGATAATGATGGACTTTATCCATGGTCTCTGTGCCCTGACCTCCTTCAGAACGCTGATACCGGTTTGACCCGGCATCCTGATATCCAGCACCATGACGCTGAAGTCCTGTTTCTCAACTAGCTCCAGAGCCTCGGCGCCGTTTTCGGCTGTGGCTACTTTGTAGCCAGCGTCCTTCAGCCAGTCCCCGATTGACTCGCGCACGATTGGCTCATCATCCACAACCAGCACCGAGTTGTTAGGCATTTTCTCACCTCCCTGCTATTCACACCTGGCAATAGTATCCCGTATCAATCTTTCCAGGTCATCCGGGGCGACGGGCTTGATAAGGTAATCAACCGCACCCAGTTCTTTAGCTTCACTGGCCAGCTCTTCAGAGGGATAGGCGGTGATAACAATGGACTTAATCTGCGGGTTGAACGCCTTCATGTCTTTGAGCACCCTGATACCGGTCTTGCCAGGCAGTCTGACGTCAAGGATGATAACGCCGAATTGCTGCTGCCTGATAAGCTCAATAGCCTCTTCACCACTCTCGGCTGTGGCTACTTTGTAGCCAGCGTCCTTCAGCCAGTCTGCGATTGACTCACGCACGATTGGCTCATCATCCACAACCAGAATTTGTCTACCGGTCAAAATTTCACCCCGGAGTCACCCGATTAGCCACTAATGATTCCAGGCAGAGGGGTACAGTAGAGCAAGCCCGGGCTTGCTCTACTCTGCAACCTTTACACGCGTTGCCGTAAGGTATATATCACTCCCTGCGAGAAATGTCAACTTCCCTTCACTGCCTCTAGTTTACACTGACCACCCTCTGTCCAGCAAGAGGGAAAAGCCATATACCCAAATGCACAGGGACTTGACAGTAATACTATAAAGGATTATAATCATGGTTATAAAAATTACTTATATATCATATAATAATGAGGTTTTGACGTAGACACACATGCTAATAAAGGAGTGTCTGCTAGCACTTAACTGGTCAAGCTATAAGTTCATACATATGAATATAGGCGCATCTGAGTCTAGGTGTATGTGACCATCCAACATCCGATGAAGGGGGTAGATATGATATGACAAACCTGACGCAGTGAGTATCTAAAATATTATAAGGAGGAATAAGTGGAAAGAAGGAAATTGATAGCACTTGCAGCCAGCATTGTTCTGGTGCTAGCCCTAGTGCTTACCGGTTGTCCCGCAGCCTCGCCGACACCATCAGCATCGGCGACGGCAACGGCGACACCAACGGCAACGGGCACTGTTCCCACACCCACCCCCCAGATAATTGAGGTGGAGAAGGAGTACAGCTGCCTGAACCCGCAGGGCGAAGAGTTGCCGGTGGAAATCAGCGGACTGGCAGTACGTCTTGACACGTTGGACGGGAAAAATATCTACATAATCCAAGGCGAGGCGGACCCCATTATCATACCCGCTCTAGTCGAGGTCCTGCTGGAGGAATACCCCGATACGAATTGGGTCTACTACCAGCCACAAAGCGGTTTCGGCCCCACCACAGTCGATGCCGAGGTACGTGATAATGCCGACGCTGTAATACGGGGAATATCCTGGTGCAGCGGCGCCACTTACGCCCAATCGACATACACGGCAAACTGTGAAAAAGCCGGAATCCCCGCAGTTTTGCTTGGATTCCAAGACAACGAGCCTCAGGCTAAGTCCCAAGCCTTGCGAACCGGTGTCCCCAAAATACGCTTTGTGTACGTACCCCGTGTCGGCATCGGGCGGGAAAGGGTAGACCAGTTCCTTAACGAGTGTCTTGACGCACTGGTACGTCCCCTGACCGAAGAGGAACAGCAGGTCGGTCTTTACACCCCATCACCCGACCCCAGGATTTGCTTTGAGGGCAACCTAGATGATGCACATGAGTTCTACCAGAAGACGACGGTGGTAGCTAACTGCAAGAACTGTCCCATCGCCCAGTGGACGGACGGGCTGCCGGTAGTTATTCCTACCGAGGCAAAGGTAAAGGAGATGTTAACCGGCACCAGTCATAGTCCTGGGGAGTATATACCCTATGAAAGGGCTGGCACTGTCAGGATGTCATCGTCAGGGGTAACAGTACAGGTAGAGGCGGGAGACCCCGTGCGCTTCGTCCCCACACAAAGGGCGGCTACAGTGGAGAAGGTAGCCGTCAACGCTGTCATGGCTGGTTGTAAGCCAGAGTACCTACCGGTAGTGTTAGCCATCGCATCTTCCGGCGGCATGATGGTAACGAGCAGCAATATGTGGTCATACTTTGGGATTGTCAGCGGCCCCTATGCCAAAGAGATAGGGATGAGCGCGGGACAGGGCGCCATGAACCCGGGCAACCCGGCCAATGCCACCATCGGTCGGGCCTGGCAGCTCTTGGCCATTAACATCGGCGGTGCCTTAGCTGGAGTCACCCGCATCGAGACACCAGGCAGCCCATTCAACCTAGGTGGCACCATGATTGCCGAGGATGACGAGGAATACCCCGAAGGCTGGGTAAGCCTCAGGGAAGAGTATAAGCATTATGTTTCCCCAGACAGCAACGAGCAGGTTGCGTACACCAAGCAGGACAGCATCGTCATGCTTATGGTTTTCCATGGTGCGATGCATACTACTCAGTTTGCGCCGTCCTCATTCCGCGCTCTAAGTTCGGGGCAGGGCGGTTTAGCTAGACGCCTCGGGGTGGAGGGCACGCCTGGCAATTACAACTTCCTGGAGTACATCATAGAGGAGCTGGTGTGGGCTTCAGAAGGAAGAGGCTGGGGCGGCTTCCTTATAATGCACCCGGACATGGCTCAGAGCCTCAAAGACTACGGGTTTGCAACCAAGCAGGCTGTATACGATTGGCTTGAGCAGGTGGGCATGAGGCCCATTAGCTTTTTCAGGCAAGCCGGGTGGTATGATTTCCAGACCAACGGCGGGGAGAACGTTGAACCAACGACTGGTCTCAAATACAAGGAACTGCCCGACAGTTTCATGTATCCCATGCTAGGCAGAGCGGCTAATCAAGGCATCGTCGTGGCTTTTCATCCAGGAGATGAGACCTGTGTTGCGCTAGGCGGCAGCAGAGGCAGTGCTTACTGGATAGACCCGTGGAAGTAAGGAATAACTAAGTCCAGCTCTTACAATAATGGCATAGATTAGAAAAGGCAGGGGAGGACGCAGTGCCTTCTCCTCCCCTGCCAGCCTACAAAATCCCGTACAGGCGGGCTCTGCCAGGGGAGACCAGGGCAAATAACCAGCTTGGGCAGGCTGGTCGGGTCAGCTTCTCCCCCCTCCCGTTGCAGCCCTGGGCATAATCGGGCAGGTGGCATCCCGCCTATTTCTTAATATGTTGCACAGTATTGCCCTTTAATGCCATGACTTCAGCTCAGTCTACTACTGGGTGCTGTTCATACACACCTCAATTCGAAGACAGAACCGCTCCACGTACTCCGGATTATACAATAAGCCACAAGTGCAATGCCGCAGCCGGACTCGCTGATAAATTCGCCACCGCTTAACCCTGTAAAAGTCATATACCCGCATCATCAATGATATTTACGTTATTACCCAGTGTGATATAATGTGCCAGCGTAGCCTATTTCATAGCCAGAGAGAGGGCGTAATTATTATGAAGTACGAGAAGCTATTCACCCCTTTGACAATGAGAGGTTGCACTTTCCCCAACCGGATAATGAGGACATCCATGGTCTCCGGTCTGGCGACCGAGGACGGCTCTGTCACTGAGGCTCTTATGAACCGCTACCAGCGTGAAGCCGGGGGCGGCGTCGGTGCCCTGGTAATTGAAGCCGCCGTGGTGCTGCCTTCCCGCAGCCCTTTCAACCTTCGTATCAGCGATGACGGCTGTATTGACGGGCTGAAGAAGTTGGTGGAGGCAACCCGTCTTGCCAGCCCGGAGACAAAGATAGGCTTGCAGATAATGCATTTCCTGAAGATTTCCCGCAGCGGCTGGAGGCAGAAGGTAGAGGACTTCAAGGCGGAGGAAATCCCGGTCATCGTTGACCAGCATGCGGCGGCTGCCCGACGGGCCGTGGCGGCTGGCTTTGACTTCATTGAAATACACATGGCACATGCCTTCACGCTGGCTTCATTTCTGTCACGCGTCAACAGGCGCCCTGACGGATACGGCAGCCGTTTTGATAACCGGATTAAGCTGCCTGTTGAGGTCTACAAGGCGGTACGCCAGGCGACCGGGGAAAACTACCCGGTGGGCATAAGAATAAACGGCGAGGACTTTATTGTTGATGGCAATACGCTAATGCAGAGCACCAGAATTGCACGGCGGTTTGCCGGGCTTGGTGTTGACTATATCAGTGTCTCCGCCGGCGACCGCTTTGAGGATGCCGCTACGCCAGCCCCGGACTCTCCTCCTGACCCCATGTCCGGCTACAGCGGACACCGCATGAGTCCGTGGTACTGGTTCCCCGATGGCGCTCATGTCTATCTTGCGACAGCCATACGTGAATACATACGGAAAGCCGGTCTGGAGACACCCATAGTCACGGCGGGCAAAATACGCACGCCACAGCTTGCCGAGCAGGTCCTGCGGGATGGCAGGGCAGACATCATTGGCTTGTGCCGCGCCCTGCTCTGCGACCCTGACTGGCCGTTAAAGGCGAGGGAGGGGAGAGATAAGGATATAGTCCGTTGCACCGCCTGCAACTGGTGTCTTGAGGCCGATTCCAGGTACGACAAGGTGTGCTGCTCGCGCTGGCCTGAGGGCAGCCTGGTTGCACCGGAGCCATTCCTGCCGGGCATGGCCGGCCCGTCAAAGCTGCCCGAAGACGCGGACTAAAACCGGCGACAGCGGAGCAGGTTCCGCCCGTTCTTGGTCTGTAGAATGTCATTGCGAGGAGCCCAGCGACGAAGCAACCTGGCACGAAGAGATTGCTTCGCTCCGCTCGCAATGACGACCGTGATTGAGCAAGAGGAGGTGAAAAGGCTTGCTGGACTTCCCCAGGCATAGTCAGGAGGACACGGAGAGATACAGCCGGGCACGCTGGTGGACGGGAACTACCTTCGGGGACTTACTTGATAAGGCGGCGGACGTCTACCCCGGCAGGGAAGCCCTGGTTGATGACAGGGCCAGGCTTAATTACTCCCAACTCAGAGAGCGGGCACACCGGCTGGCTATAGGCTTGTCAGACCTCGGTATTGGCAAAGGCGATACCGTCTTACTGCAATTACCTAACTGGGCGGAGTTCGTTTACTCGTTCTTCGCCCTCCAGAAGATTGGCGCCGTCCCGGTACTGCTTATTCCCGGATACCGGCAGCTTGAGGTCAGCCACATAGCCCGGCTCGCCGAGGCTAAAGCCTGGATTGTGCCTGATGCCTACCGCAAGACTGACTATTCGCCAATAATAGCCGATGTTAGAGCAAATAACCGCCAACTGGAACATGTCATATCCGCACGCTCCAGCACCAACAGCCGCCAGTTCTCCGCCAGCCTGGAAGCATTGCTGGCGCGGGGACTAAGCGAAGACGATGTGCAGAGACTGAAAGCCCTGTGCCCGGACGCGAACGATGTGAGCCACGTACTACCGTCCGGGGGCACCACCGGTATGCCCAAGCTGATACCGCGCACCCATAATGATTACCTTTGTAACGTGGAATATACCGCCCGGTCTGTTGAACTATGCTTGCATGATACCGTGCTCGTGGTAGCCCCCGTGGGGCATAACCAGGCGCTGCTGAACGGCACGGCGGGCAGTGTCTTCTGTGCCGCCAGGCTCGTCTTGCTGGACTCTACCAGACCTGATGATATTTGCCGCACTATACAGCGGGAGAAGGTGACCTACATGCCACTTGTCCCCAGCCTGCTCAAGAGAATCGTGGAACTTGATAACCTGGCTGACTATGACCTGAGTTCCCTGGAATACGTCATGGCTGGCGGTGAGGCAAGCAGCCCGGGGCTGATAAAGGCTGTGCACACTAAGATAGGCTGCGGGTATTTTAACGGCTTCGGCATGAGCGAGGGGCTGACAATCAGGACCAGGCGTGACGACGACTTTGAGACCGTCTGCTATACCGTGGGACACCAGTGCTGCCCTTACGACGAGGTAAAGATAATAGACAGCATGGGCTATGAACTGCCGGCTAACACCGATGGCGAACTGGCTGCCCGGGGGCCGTGCATCTTCGCCGGCTACCTGAAAAACCCTGAGGAGAACTGGAAAGCCTTTACCGCTAACGGTCTCTTCAGGACCGGCGACCTTGCCCGAAAAGACGGGGCGGATAATATAAGGATAACGGGGCGGATTAAAGACCTGATTATCAGAGGCGGGGAGAACATAAGTCCAGCCCAGGTCGAGGAACTGCTTCTTGCCTGCCCCGGCATCGCCGATGCCGCCGTCTTCGGCATGCCCGATGACGAACTGGGGGAGAGGGTATGCGCCTATATTATGCCAGCCGCCGGAGGCGCCCTGGCGCCTGAAAGTATAATAGCGTTCCTGGAGAGCCAGGGCGCTTCAAAGTTGCTGATTCCGGAGAGATTCGTATTCACAAGCACCCTGCCCATGACACAGGCGGGCAAACATGATAAGAAGAAGCTCCGGGAGGACATCAAACAGCGGCTATGAAGCCGTGGAGTCTGATAGACAGGGGCACTCCGGGGGCAGCAAGCAGATAAAGACGGGTAAGGAGATAATATATGGAAGTCAAAAAGGTAGGTGTCGTTGGCTTTGGCATAATGGGGGCAGGAATTGTCCAGACCTGCGCTCAGGCCGGTTACCGGACAACAGTCGTGGCAAGAACCGCCAGCACAATCAGCCGGGGAATGGCACTGCTGGATTCCATATTGAGCAAGCGGGTGGAAAAGGGGAGACTGTCCCCGCAGGAAAAAGAGTCTATACTGGCACGGATAACGGGCAGCACCAGTATCGGCGACCTCTCGGATTGTGACCTGGTTGTAGAAGTCGTCAACGAAGACCTTGAGGTAAAGAGGAGCGTGTTCATCCGGCTGGATGAGACCTGCCCCGTCCATGCTATTCTCGCCTCTAATACATCCTGTCTATCGGTAACGGATATAGCAGTGGCAACCAAACGACCCGAAAAGGTTCTGGGGATGCACTTCCACAATCCAGCCCCGGTCATGAAACTCGTGGAGCTGGTCCGGACCATTGTCACCAGCGAGGAGACTGTCCGGAGCGCCAGGAGCTTCGGGGAGTCGCTGGGGAAAACGGTGGTTGTTGCCCCGGATGTCTGCGGCTTTGTCGTGACCAGGTTATTCACCCCCTTCTTGCTTGGCGCCGTGCGTATGCTGGAGGAGGGCATCGCCAGCCGGGACGATATTGATACTGCCTGCAAGCTGGCTTTGAATCACCCCATGGGCCCACTTGAGGTAGTAGATTTCATCGGGCTTGATACCGAGCTCGCCATTGATGAGATTATGTATGAGGAGACCAAGGACGCAAAATATGCTGCGCCGCCCCTGCTCAGGAAAATGGTCACCGCCGGCTGGCTGGGGCGCAAGACGGGTAAGGGGTTCTACGACTACAGCAGCCAGAAATAAGTGAGTAGCAAGGTCAATTTCAGGCAAGTAGATTAAAGGCAAGGAGGTGCCCGAAGATGTCTATCGTGTTTTCTGGTGGTGAACTTATCAATATAGCCATTGGTATTGAGAGAAGGGGGATTGCATTCTACGATATCATGACCAGGTCAACCGGAAATGCCGCAAGCCGGGAGGTCTTCCAGTACCTGGCTGATATGGAACGGGAGCATATGCAGATTTTCCAGGGCATGCTCGCTGAAGCCGATAGATACCAGATTCCGGATACCTACGCTCAAGAATACGCCTCCTATCTCAAAGCGCTGGTTGATAGCGCTGTCTTCAGCGATGACATGGTCACCAGCGAGATGGCAACTCATGTACACAGTGACATTGAGGCTCTGGAACTGGCTATAGGTGCCGAAAAGGACTCTATACTATTTTACTACGAGATGAGCGAGATAGTGCCCCGGCAGGCACAAACAATGGTAAACAGGATAATAGCCGAGGAGAAATCGCACCTGAAGCAACTCTCCGAGCTGAAGAGCAAAATAGCTACTTAAACTGTTTCTCTGTACTGCCCCACAGCCGTGGTTAATATTAATGCAAACCCCGGCCGGCTGAGGCTCAGGCGGGAGCGGATGAACCGGTTGAAGAAGGGTATACCGGAATGAGACTGGCGGGAAGTGCCACGATAGCTTTGGCTTTTATTCTGGCTTTCACGGCGGCTACTGCTGCCGGATGTACATGCTCTTGCCCTGATGACTCTCAGCATGAGCTGACAGATATTGTTGCCACGGTTCTTGCCAACCCCCATTACTACGAAGGGCAACAGGTGACCATTGTCGGCTACTACCGGGGGTGGGACCTACTGGATGAAACCGGCAGCAGCCCGCCTGTTACCCGGAGTGACTGGGTAATCAAAGACGCCACCGGGGCAATCTATGTTAGCGCCGCTTCAAAAGCGACAATGCCTCCGCTTGACCCCACGTCACTTGAGGACGTAAACACTATTTTGAAGGTCGTCGGGACTGTGAATGTTTCGGCGGCAGGACAGCCATATCTAGAAGCTGAAAGCGTAGAAGCGCAACCTTAGCAGCAACTGCTCTATATCGCACGCAGCGGCTTTTGCGAAATGACTCCTCACAAGGCAGACCTGTGTTCTCCTCTGTTAGACCTTTTCAGAACGGATTTAAGAGACACCTGTAACGCATCCTGACATAGGTCGCCGATACCAGGTAGGTAAGAGCAAAACACATCAGAGCCATAACGAGAGCGAGCATTAATAGACTGTAGATGATACCAAGCAAGGAGGCAATGAACAGGAAAGGCTGCTCATTACCAGGTCCGATAATACACCCAAGGAGGTTTGCAAGAAAGAAAAGAATGACAATGAACAAAAAGCCGGACAAGGCACCTTTTATATCGGATAAGCTGAGCCGTACATTCGTGGCGATGCAGGAAGCTAGATAGACAAAGACCCAGAACTGCCAGCTAATCACGTTGTCCCACGTGAAGAGCAGCCTGACCATGGCGAATAACGAACCGCTGAGGACTGCCAGATAACTTCCTACCGATTGGCTATCGTTTACCTCGTTCACTCCAGCCGTGATGGAATCCCATGTCTGGCTGCTATTCGGAATAAAGAGGTAGAACATGGCAAGCAAGAGAGCGCATCCGAGTATCAGGGGCCCAACCCCGATGAAAAAATTCCCCAGCACCTGCCAGGGGTTGGAGCGGTTCCAGGTATGGGAAACATACCCCAGGGTACCCGTGAGCGGGTCCGGCTTAAAAAATTCAATCTCCACAATCCGATGCATAAATAGCACACAGAAAAGAGCATGCCCAGATCGGAAGAGCGTCGTGTAGGGAAAGAGTGTAGGATAGGGTG
>CAYUBP010000021.1:0-7959 GCA_964443115.1 uncultured Dehalococcoidales bacterium
TGTCCCGTATGCGGGACCAAGATGTTCAAAATCGGGAAGAGCTAGAGCCCATTTAGTTATGGGAGGCTGGGTGCCGTCGGCACCCAGCCTTTTTTCTGGCTTGGCAGGAGTTTAGCCATAGACTACCGGTTAAAATCGGCGTCAAGCGTGAGCCGGTAGCGGGGCTTGTCTGCCTCCAGGTACCGCAGAGCTTCGTTGACCTGGCTCATCGGGAGGTGCTCTACCTGCGGGGCTATCTGATGGCGGGCGGCGAGCTAAAGCATGGTGCGCATGGTCGCCGGCGAACCGCCCGGGGAGCCGGAGATGCTGTGATGGGCACCATGTGGGGGCTTTGTCCTAGAAGTACAGCCTTAAGTCACCATGGGCGCAGCGAGGGGCCTCTTTTATTGGAGATTCCTCGTCGCTTTGCTCCTCAGAGTGACTTTTGAGGCAAGACTCCAAACGGGCGTTCCGGGGTGATAATCCGGTGTGGCTTTCCCATTTGTTATGCCGGTCAGCAGAATATAGACGATAAAACGTGATTATGACTGGCTCCCGAGGTAGGGCTCGAACCTACGACCAAGCGGTTAACAGCCGCCCGCTCTACCACTGAGCTACTCGGGAGCGTTATATGGCTGCCGAGCCTGGATTCGAACCAGGGCTAAGGGATCCAAAGTCCCCTGTGCTACCACTACACAACTCGGCATTATGCCGAAGGTCGGGCTCGAACCGACACGGGGCTGTTAGCCCCAACAGTTTTTGAGACTGTCGCGTCTGCCTGTTCCGCCACTTCGGCGCCTGTATTTATCACGGCAGAGAAAATTATAGCACCTGGGGTAAACAGGGTCAATCAGCTATATTCAAAATCATATGCCCTGACGCTCTTCCTACTTTAATAGTCTTGCCTTAAAAGTCATCGGGAGGAGTGTAGCGACGAAGCAACCTATTCAAGTTGGATTGCATCGCTCCGCTCGCAATTGGCATACATGCCCGCAATGACAACCACGGTTGAATAGAAAGCCAGGTACCGGGGCAGCTATCATTGGTGTCGCCACTGGCAGGAACCGCCTCACAGCTTCTTTACTATTCCGCTATCCTGAGCTATACTTTTTGGGATGGTTACAGAGCCTGAGCCCAGAGTGCTTTTCACCCGGCAGCAGATAGAGGCTGCCGTTGACTCTCTGGCTGCCGAGCTCAACAGGGATTACCGGGGCAAGCACCCGGTGCTTATAGGTGTCCTCAAGGGGTCATTCGTTTTCCTGGCTGACCTGGTCCGGCGGCTCAACTTCCCGCTGGAGGTGGATTTTGTAAGGGTGTCTAGCTACGGCTGCGGGACGGAGAGCTCGGGCATGGTCAGTCTGGTACAGGGTCTCTGCCGCCCGATTCAGGACAGGGATGTGCTGGTGGTGGAGGATATTGTTGATACCGGGCTTACCATCTCCTACCTGCTTGATTACCTGCGCCGGGAACAGCCTGCCTCGCTTAAGCTCTGTGCCCTGACTGACAAACCCTCCGGAAGGCAGGTACCGGTAAGTATTGACTACCTGGGGTTCAGCGTCCCCGGCAAGTTCCTGGTGGGCTATGGCCTGGACTTTGATGAGAGGTTCCGCAACCTCCCCGATATATGTATCCTTGAGATGTAGAAAATCCATCCCCCTGACCCCACCTCCGCTTGTTAAGGGAAGGGGGATAATGAAGAAAGAGGGGCGGAGCCTCTCCTAAACTAACGGGGGGCGTGGTCGTTTAGGAGTAGTCTCTTTAGAATATCGTTTGTTAAAGAGGGGGCGAAGCCCCCTCTTAATAAGAGTATTTCCCCTTGACAAGGGGAAGGGGGATTAAAGGGGGATAGGGTTATCAACAGGCTAATTAAGGTGGCTAAAGGCGAGCTTCCCGCCGACCTGCTCCTGGCGAACGCCTGTGTGGTTAACGTTTTTACCGGCGAGGTTGAGCCGGGCAACGTGGCTATCTGCGGGAACAGGATTGCCGGGGTGGGGGACTATCAACAGGCTAAAGAGGTGGTTGACCTAGCTGGCAGCTTTCTGGCTCCGGCTCTTATTGACGGGCATACCCATGTTGAAAGCTCTATGCTGGATATCGGTCAGTATGCCCGTGCAGTTGTTCCCAGGGGCACGCTTGGTATAGTCACCGACCTGCATGAGATAGCCAATGTCTGCGGCCTGGAGGGTATAAGATACGTCCTGGGGCGTGCGAGGCGCCTGCCGCTGGATGTTTTCGTGATGGCTCCTTCCTGCGTGCCGGCGACCAACCTGGAGACATCGGGCGCCGGGCTGGGTGTGGAAGACATCCGTCGTGTTCTCGGCTGGAGGGGGGTCATCGGGCTGGGTGAGGTGATGAACTTCCCCGGTGTGATTGGCGGAGAACCGGAGGTTCTCAAAAAGATTAGCCTGGCGCAGGGCAGGGCTATTGATGGTCATGCCCCCGGGGTCAGCGGGAAAAATCTTGCGGCGTATATTGCTGCTGGTATCCGCTCTGACCACGAGTCGGTCTCGCTGGATGAAGCCAGGGAGAAGCTGGGGCGGGGCATGTATGTCATGATTAGAGAGGGCTCATCCGAGAAGAACCTGGATGCCCTGCTGCCGCTGGTGACGGACAGGACGTACAGGCGCTGCCTGCTGGTGGTTGATGACCGTAGCTGTGCTGACCTGCTGCGCGACGGTGATATTGACGCCGTGGTGCGCAAGGCGATAGGGCGTGGTCTTGAGCCGGTGCGGGCGGTGCAGCTTGCCACCATCAACCCCGCCGAGTATTTCCGTCTGGACGGGTTGGGAGCTGTTGCCCCGGGCTACATGGCAAACCTGATTACGCTGGGCAGCCTTAATGATTTCCTGGTAGACAGGGTCTTCTTTCGGGGTCGTCTCGTAGCCAGGGGAGGGGAACCGCTGTTTGCCGAAGGGAATCATCGGAGCGGAGCACTTGCTGACAGCGTAAAGATAAAGCCTTTTGGCGTGGAGGCGTTGAGGCTCAGAGCCTCGCGGGAAGCGGAGCCGGTTATTGAGATTGTCCCGGGGCAGATAGTAACCAGAAAAAGGATGGAGAAGGTCAGGGCTGAGGACGGTGCTATCGTGCCTGATACCGTGCGGGACATCCTGAAGCTGGTGGTGGTGGAAAGGCACCGGGCGACGGGTAATATCGGGCGGGGGCTGGTCAGCGGTTTTGGCTTGCAGCGGGGGGGCTGGCTTCGTCTGTTGCCCATGATTCACATAATATTGTCGCCGTCGGTGTTGATGATAAAGACATATTTGCTGCAATTCAGGAAATCAGCCGGCTGGGTGGTGGGCTGGTGGTTGCCGCCGGCGGCAGGGTGCTGGGCAGTCTGGCGCTGCCGGTTGCCGGGCTGCTGTCACGGGAGCCACTTGAGGCGGTGGCGGGTAAACTGGAAGAGCTGGAGCGGCTGGCGGGGAGCCTGGGGACGAAGCTGCCATCGCCGTTTTCCACGCTGTCCTTCCTGGCACTGCCGGTAATCCCCGAGTTGCGGCTTACTGACCTTGGCGTGGTGGACGTAACCGAGTTCAGGTTAATTTAGCGAGCATTGATGACGGCTCTGATAACTATTAGCTAGCGGAATATGTCATTGCGAGGAGAGGAGCGACGAAGCAATCTATTTACGCTGGGATTGCTTCGCTTCGCTCGCAATGACAATCATAATTTAACAAAAGACTGATGAGGTGATAATCAATTGACCGGGCAACAGACGATATTTGAAAACCGGCACGACGCCGGCAGGCAGCTGGCAGCGAAGCTGGGCGGCTATTCTGCCAGGACGGCGGTGGTGCTCGCCATCCCAAATGGCGGGGTACCGGTGGCGATAGAAGTAGCAGGAGTGCTTAAAGCCGAGCTGGATGTTATTGTCTGCCGCAAGGTGCCCATGCTGCTTAATCCCGAGGGCAGCTTGGGGGCGGCGACTGATGACGGGACGGTCATCATCAACGAGGAGGCGCTGAGAGCCATCGGCTTGACCCGGCAGCGGCTGGAGCAGGACATAAGCCGGATAAGGGCGGATATTAAACAGCGCAGCCTGCTGTATAAAGGCAACCGCCCCATTGTCCGGGTGGCGGATAAGTCAGTAATAATCATTGATGACGGGCTGGCCTCCGGCTACACCATGATGGCGGCGGTGGAGTCGGTGCGCCACCGGCACCCGAGAGAGGTAATCGTCGCCGTGCCGGTAGCCTCGGCGATAGCCTTCAAGCGGCTGGAGAAGGTGGCGGATAAAGTGATTGCCTGTACCGTGGGGTACATGCCCCAGTTCTATGTCTCCGACTTCTACCGCTACTGGCATGACCTGAGCGACAACGATGTTGTCCGCTATCTTGAAGAGTGGCGGGCGCGGAAGTTCCGCTCTGGTATTCAGGACAAGTGAGCGGTCTGCCTCCTTTTACGCAATCTTGGTTGTCATTGCGAGCGGAGCGAAGCAATCTCTTTGTATCAGATTGCTTCGTCGCTACGCTCCTCGCAATGACACGTCCTAACAACCAAGAATGAGCAGAACCGTCTGCCTACTTCTTCCTCACCACATAGCGGATGATGGTCTTGACCACCTTGGCGTCGGGCTTGGTGAGGTACTCCTCTTCGTGGGCGCCGATGACCTCGTAGCCGTTGTCGGCGATGAACCGGTGCAGGCGCTCAACCGTAGGTGCTTCCTGGTCATAGGCTCCCAGGTGAAGAACTTGGGCGACGGTGCCGTACTCCCATGTCTCCAGCTTGACCTCCACACCGGGGACTTTCTGTGGCAAAGAAGTGGTGCCTTCAGGGACAGGTATGCCGGTAATGAGTATCCACTGCTCCATGGGCACGAGGAGACCGTCAGGGTAGCGGGTGCGGGGAGGGCTGACCTTGAATGTCGGCAGTCCCTGCTTCTTGAGGTCAAACTTGAGGGTATAGACCGAGCCAAAGAGCGCTGGCAGCACCCGGGCAAATACCTTGTCCGGAGCGCCTTTGCCATAGACCACTGCCATCTTCTGCGGCGGCATCACCAGAATCTGTGGTTCAGTCGCTTTTCTTGGTGCCACTGGACTCTCCCTGCTATTTGCCCTCGGTGGCTATTATCCGGAATATCCTGACCTTGGGCTTTCCCATCAGGAGGGGCTCAATCTGCCGGTAGAGCCTGGCCCGCGTCTCCGATTTTTCCCACGTTCTCCAGTCCTCAAGGCTGTGCCAGGTGCTGACGACGGCGACCAGGGACTTATCTTTGGTATCAACCAGGGTCTCGCCGGTAATATAGCCTGGATACTGCATGGCGGCTACCCTGAGCTCCCGGAGCAGGTCGGAGAGCCTCGCCCCTTCTTTTAGATGGCGTTCAATAATAACCCTTATCATCGCTCCCTCCTTCCCTGTTACTCATTTCCACTTTATCGGCTTATGCCGGTGCTGTCAAGCCCTTTCTGGATGAGCCTCTCGCCGTATTTGAGCAGGGCACCTACCCTTTCCGGGGACAGGTCTTGCCGGGACTCAATGTATTTCCTCAGGGCTTCAACCGGCGTTAGCTCCTCGGTCAGTACACCCAGCCTTAGCCGTGCCTCCCGCCGTATATCCCTGGCAACGGTAAAGTAGCTGGCTGGTTTCAGTGCGTTCCTGATTTCACCGTCCCGGAGCTGCCCCTCGCTCTCCGGTGTAAGGCTGATGAGCAGGCGGACAATAGCCTCCCTGACCCTGTCCCCATGCCCGGCAATGGTTTTGAGCACGGTTGCCGTCGGGTCGCTATCGCCCGGCTCAATACTCGCATTAATAGTGAGAAAGCGGCGCCCCGCCAGCGGGTGAAACTCAAAAGAGACCCGCCGCTTACCCGCTCCGGTGTCTGCGATTTCCACGAGGTAGAAGCCCTTCTCGTCATCTTCCTCGCCGAAGTCCAGCCGCTCCAGGCTGCCGGCATAGACTACCGGCGGGCTGCTGTTGAGCACTTGGTGGCGGTGAATATGACCCAGGGCGACATAGTCAAAGGCGGGGTTCGCGACATTGCCCAGCAGCAGCGCCGGCTCTTGCCCGATTACCATTGACTTCTCCGAACCTTCCCGGACTCGGACACCGGTCACCCACGCGTGAGCGGCAAGTATCGCGGGCAGCGACGGGTCAAGCTGCCGGACAAGCTCGTTAACTTTTTGGGTAAGCACCTGCTGCAGCCGCTGGTTAATCTCGTCGGGGGCGAGGCTCCGGCTCTCTTCCCTGGCGAGCAGGGCGCTACGCCTCAGCCAGGGCAGGGAGACTACCTGGACGGTGCCGCCGGCGGTCGGGATGCGGTGAACCTGGGGTTTGCCGGAGACATGGACGTTATCAACCGCCAGGGTGTCAAAGATTTCCGGGGTGGTTGCCCCGCCGGTGGCGTTGGGCAGGTCATGGTTGCCGACGAGGAGGAATACCGGTACGCCACCGCTGGACAGCCGGCGGATACGCCGGGCAAACTCCCGCTGCTGGGTGGGGCTGGGCTCGCGGCTCTTATAGGCATCGCCGCAGAATAGAACGAGGTCTACCCTGTTCTCCAGGGAGTAGTCCACCAGACGGTCAAGTGCTCTTAAGAAGTCCTCAAGACGGGTTGTCAGCCCGGTCTCCGGGTTCAGCCGCCCGTAGGTCTCAACGCCCAGGTGGAGGTCAGCGAAGTGGATGATGCGCAAAATCCTATCCCTCTGCCCCCCTTCCCTTTATAAAGGGAAGGGGGAAGTTAGCCTTAGTATACCACGCAGGCAGGTGAACATGGAAAGGCGTGCTTGACACCTGCCGTTGACAGGGTAGGTACATGATGGTAACATGGGTAAAGTATAAGTGAGGGATATTGGCGGAATAGAGAGAAGCAGGTCAGGATGGGTCTGATATATACAGACCATGCCCTGGACCAGATGCGGGACAGGAGGATTTCCAGGGCAGAAGTTGAAGCTTGTTGGAATGACCACCATACTACTTATTGTGATAAAAAAGGCAATACTATCTATATAGCGGATGTTGCAGGTAGACGCATTAAGATTGTAGTCCAGAAGGGAAATAACAGAGTAGTTATTACGGCAGCAGATTAACGAGGTGTAAAGCAGTGAAGGTAAAGTACGATAAAGAGGCGGATGCTGTTTACATACGGTTCAGTGGCAAGCCCTACGCTTATGGTAGGGACTTGGACCACGAGAGACGAATAGATTTTGCCCAGGATGGGAGTCCTATCGGTGTGGAGTTGCTCTGTGTCAGTGAAGGTGTTATTACTGACGATTTGCCCCACAGAGCCGAGGTAGAGCGAGTCCTGGGCGATAAAGGTATCAGGGTCTACGCCTGAACTGCAAGAACCGGAACACTCCTCATACGCAGAAGAGTGGCAAAGCCCCTCTTAGACACCCTACCAGTATATGTCGATGCTTTTAACTATTCCCAGAGGTTCCCAAAAGCCACCCAATTCGTCCGCAAGTCCGTCTAGCACAACTTCTTGGGCTTTCAGGGCTTGATATTGAGCCTGGTCAACTGGTTCACTTGCCTGTCTGTTAAAAGACTCCAACATAGAGTCGAACAATGACATATCCTGTTGCCATTGCTCATAGTCCGCGTAGGAAATCCCATAGTTAGTATTTAAGCTCACAGCCCCCAGCGGTTTCCCTATCTGTACATACGCAATCTTATCCCAATTGTAAGAATGGCCGTAGACCTTTGAAGTTTTAGCAAACGGGCTTATTACAGTTATGCTATCTAACCAATCTTCACCAACACAATCTATGTATACAAGCCCCATGTCTGTAGTGTGGAATGCATTAAGGGCATGGGGATCGCTACCGTCGCTAAACTGAATTGCTACGAGCGCGGCTCTTATTCCTCTTGCTTCGGCATTGTTGTGGACTGCTTCGGCGAAGTTGCCGCACGTAAAATCCGGTTTGTAGATCTTTCTGTCCGTGCCCTCTTGGGTGAGTAAGAAGTTCTTGAGCTCCCCCCAAGTTACGTCAACAGAGTTGACGTTGTTTACCAGCTGAATTGGCTCGAATAAGGCTTTGCTGTAAG